>JAYSKH010000347.1:0-27829 GCA_043726505.1 Undibacterium sp.
AGCTCCATACGATCCACGTGCTTATGTGCTCGGCTACAACGACAGCCTGCATAACAACACCGGCCGCTACTTCACCGTCAGCGCCAACTACAAGTTCCGTTAATCCGGCGGAGGGTTCGCCCTCTGCATGAAATTAACGTAACAGTGCAAAATGCCCGCGCAAGCGGGCATTTTTTATTGGCTGAAATAAACTGAGCCGGAACATGTAAAGCCAGGTAGAAAATAAATTGCGCGGATTCAAGCGCCGCGAGGATGGTGTTCTGCGTGCAGTTTTTTCAAACGCTCACGCGCCACGTGCGTATAGATCTGCGTGGTGGAAATATCGGCATGACCCAGTAACAGTTGCACGACGCGCAAATCCGCACCGTGGTTCAGCAGGTGCGTGGCAAAAGCATGGCGCAAGGTATGCGGCGACAGCGGAACCGTGATTTCCGCCTGCAGCGCATATTTCTTGATCAGTATCCAGAACATCTGCCGGGTCATTGCACCGCCGCGTGCGGTGACGAACAGCGCATCATCGACCTGCCCGCTCAGGATAGCAGGACGGCCCTCTTTTAAATATCGCTCCATCCACATGCGCGCCACTTCGCCAAAAGGCACGAGGCGAGTCTTACTTCCCTTGCCGGTCACGCGGATGACGCCCTCGTTCAGCCCTACCTCTACCGAACGCAAACTGACCAGCTCAGTCACACGCAAGCCGCACGCATACAGCACTTCCAGCATCGTGCGGTCACGCAGGCCGTGCGGCGTGCCGTCGTCCGGCGCCTGCAGCAGCGCTTCCACCTGCTTTTCACTCAAGGTTTTAGGCAGGCGGCTGGGCTGCCGCGCAGATTTCAGCTTGGTACAGGGGTTGGTGCTGACCAGGTTCTGGCGGAAAGCCATCTGGTAAAAGCGCTTGAGCACGCTGAGCCTGCGGTTGGCCGACGTGGCTTTGGATTCACTATGTTTGTCGGCGACATAGGCCAGAATATCTGCCTCAGTAGCCTGATACAAATCTTTGCCCTTTTTGGCAAACAGGTATTCAGCAAACAGCCGCATGTCGCGCCGATACGCTTCCAGCGTATTTTTAGATAAGCCGTCTTCCAGCCACAGGCTGTCGCAGAACTGGTCTATTTGCGACTGTATCTGCCGTGTTAGCGCAGGCGCAGGTAAAGTTGAAGCAGGCGCGGCCTGGGCTGATTGCGCAGCAGTGGCTGCCGCCGCCGTCATGCCGGCTCTCTCAATGCCGTATTTGCAACATCGACAGAATACGCGCTGACACCTTCGTGCTGCAGCAGCCAGCGCTTGACGCCAAGGTGAAAGCCCGTCTCGTCATCGGTATGCCCAAAACCACCGAGCCCGCCGGCAGCTGTGACCCTATGGCAAGGAACCACCAGCGGATACCAATTAGCGCCGCAAGCCTGCCCAACCGCCCGCGGTGCAGATCGAATATGTTTGGCAATCTGGCCGTAAGTCCACACTTCACCGCGTGGAATGGAAGCAATGGTGCTCCACACCCTGCGCTGGAAATCGCTTCCGACCTCCAGTAAAGGCAGCTTGAAACGGAAATCCGGCTGGCGCAGGTATTTTTCTATCTGCTTCTGTGCTTTTTCAGCCACCTTGTCAGTGGCGTCCTTTTCGGCAAAGCGGGGAGGAAGATAGACCAGCTCGCTGATGGCCTTATCCTGCGTGCGTATGCCTATTGCACCAAAAGGCGCGGCAACAATGGCGGAAAAAAGTTCGGATTCCTGGTTTAGCTTCATGGCGTTACGATATCACGGCCCCTGTTGCTGTGCAGGCAAACGGCAAAAAAGGAAGGACAAGAAAGGGAATAGGAATGCAGAGCGGACGCACAAAGAAAAAAGGCGCATCAAGCGATGCGCCTTTAAAACTTCGTTCGCGTTTCGGGCTGTTTAGCGGTAGTTCCGCTCAGCTGTATTAAAACGCGCGTCTCCTCAGTGTCCTCGGTATCGATACCGTTTTTATGCACTACCGCCTTGTAAAACCGACCATGCCGCAAATTTCTTATCTGCCGAGAATATAGCATGCAACGCGCTGGCGTTCAAAAGAAAAATGCACAAAAACAGCGCACTGTTGCATATATGTTATAAACCAAATTCCCGGGCAAATACCACTGTTAGCGCACGGCAATTTCAACAAAAATCAAAGCAAACACATGACTTATATTTGGAAAATATCAGAAAAAGTCATGTTTACATAAAAATACTCATAAATATCCCATATTTTATTTGTAAATCAGGTTAGGTAGCCATAAAGTGATCTGCGGTACATAGGTGATCAGAAGCAGGAAAGCCAACATGGTGAGCAACCACGGCAATACTGCCACAGTCAGCTCGGTAATCCCCATTTTGGTGATTCCTGAAGCGACATATAAATTAAGCCCTACCGGTGGATGGCACATGCCAACCTCCATATTCACCACCATCATGATGCCGAAATGAACCGGATCTATACCCAGTTTCACCGCTACCGGGAACAGGATAGGCGCCATGATCAGCACAATGGAAGAAGGCTCCATGACATTGCCCGCCAGTAGCAGTAAGATATTCACCACAAACAGGAAACTGATCATGCCGAAACCCTTATCCATGATCCAGGCGGCCATTTCCTGCGGAATATTTTCACTGGTCATCAGGAATGAAAATAATACGGCATTGGTGATGATGTAGAGCAGCATTGCCGACATGGCAGCAGAATCCAGCAAGACCTTGGGAACCTTTTTCAATCCCATGTCCTTGTAGACAAAGACCGCAATCACAAACGCATACACAGCGGAAACAGCTGCCGCTTCGGTAGGGGTAAACATACCTGTGTAGATGCCGCCCATGACAATCACGATCAGCAGCAAACCCCATGCGCTTTTGCGAAAGGCTACAAAACGCTCTTTCCAGGTCGCCTTGGGCATGCGCGGATAGTTATGCTTGCGCGCCAGGAACCAGGTCGTCATGCCCAGACAAAAAGCCAGCAGCAAGCCGGGGACGACGCCGGCCATGAATAATTGCCCTACCGACGTATTGGTCGAGACCGAATACATGACCATCACAATGGAAGGCGGGATCAGGATGCCCAGAGCGCCGGATGTCGTGATCACGCCGGCACCGAAGCTCTTGGGGTAGCCCTGTTTGATCATCGCCGGCAAAATGATGGAGCCAATCGCGACCACGGTCGCCGGCGAGGAGCCGGATACCGCCGCAAACAAGGCGCAGGCCACAACACCAGCCAGGGCCAGCCCGCCATGCCAGTGCCCTACCATGGTGGTGGCAAAGTTGATCATGCGCCGTGCTACGCCGCCATGGGTCAGAAAATTTCCGGCGAGGATGAAGAAGGGAATCGCCATGATTTCAAAATTTTCTATGCCGCTGAATAACTTCAACGCTACCGACTCAATCGGCACCGACGTCATGGTAAAAAGGAAGGTCAGAACCGTCAGGCCGAGCGAAATCGAGATCGGCATGCCGGTCAGCATCAGCGCCAGCAGCAGGACGAAGATAATGGCCGCGTTCATGCGTTCACCTCGTCTTCCAGACCTTCCACATGGGAATGGTCGTGCTTGGGTAGCTCACCGGTCCTGATAAACGCCCAGGTCACCTGCAGGAAGCGGAAAGACATCAGGTAGGAACCCAGCGGTATCGCCATGTACACAATCCATTTCGGCACCTCCATATCCGGCGATGTCTGATCCGTCATCGCAATGCCCCACACGAACTTTGCGCCCAGCGTGCCCACAATCGCCGTGAACAGCGCTCCAGCCAAAAGCCCGAACACAATGAACTTGTTACGCCAGGGCGTATTAAGCTTTTTAACCACCACGTCTACCCCCACGTGGATGCCGGTCCGCACGCCGTACGCAGCGCCGAATTTAGCCATCCATACAAACATGTAGATGGTCAGTTCCTGCGCCCAACTGGTATTGATTTTAATCATAGCATCCTGCACTCCCGGAATGGGAATGCCAGAAGCGTAACGGTGCAGCACCGCGAAAAAAGTGACGAGGGTCGCCGCCCCCATGAGAAAGGCGATCAGCCATTCTTCAAAATGATCCAGGAATTTCATAATTGCCTTATCGAATGTGCAAAGCTCAGGCGGCACCCAACCACGGATTTTCTATAAGATCCGTGGTTGCATGCGTCGCGCCCGAGACTGATGACGTCAGCAGCATCGTTGTTGAGTGCCGTTGTTGTGCACCATTGCTACGTGCCATTGCTACGTGTCGTTGCTGCCGGCCCGGCATGTGCCAGGCCGGTGCTCAGTGTTTTACTTGCCGCCGGCGGTGGACAATTTACGGATGGACGCGATCAGGTCCTTGCCGATACGGCCTTCCATTTCGGTCTGCACT
The DNA here is from genome assembly GCA_043726505.1 of Undibacterium sp. GTDB lineage: Bacteria > Pseudomonadota > Gammaproteobacteria > Burkholderiales > Burkholderiaceae_D > Undibacterium. Next base: position 4,337 of record JAYSKH010000347.1, read on the forward strand.
GGCAGCAAGGTTTTGCGCCATTCCGCCTTTTCCTGCGGGGTCAATTCATAGATGGTGGTTTTTCCGGCCTTGCGTATTGCATCCATCGCGCGACCGTTTTCCTGGTCGGCAATCGCATTGGCATAAGTGGTCGCCCCTTTCATCGCGGCTTCCAGCTGGGTACGGATATCGGCAGGCAGGCCATCCCAGAATTTTTTGTTCACGATCACGGCATAACCGAGGTAGCCGTGATTGGAAACAGTCAGGTGCTTTTGAACCTCATGCATTTTTTGCGTGTACATATTGGAAGGCGGATTTTCAGTCCCGTCTACCACGCCTGTCTGCAAGGCTTGATACACCTCGGAAAAGGCCAGCACTTGCGGGTTGGCTCCCAGCGCACGCATCTGGGCATCCAGCACTTTGGAAGACTGGATACGCATTTTCAGGCCCTTGAAATCAGCAGGCGTATGCAAAGGCTTGTTGGCGGACATGATCTTGAATCCGTTGTCCCAGAATGCCAGGCCGGTAATGCCTTTCGGTTCCAGCTTTTGCATCAGGCTCTTGCCGATCGGTCCTTCCGTCACCTGGTACAGCACATCCTTGAAAGGAAAGATGTATGGCAAATCAAACACTTCAAATTCCTTGACGCCCAGCGGCCCAAACTTGGCCAGGGACGGAGCCAGCATCTGCACCGCCCCCAGCTGCAAGGCTTCCATCTCTTCTTTGTCTTTGTACAGTGTGCTGTTTGGATACACCTCTACCTTGACGCGGCCTTTGGTATTTTTCTCGGCCAGCTCTTTGAAACGCTCTGCGGCCTTGCCTTTCGGCGTGTCGCTGGCAACCACATGGCTGAATTTGATGATGATAGGCGCTTGCGCAAATGCAGCACCGCTTACTAGCGACGCTGCGGCAAAGGACAACAAAAGGGATCTGCGTTTCATTGATATGTCTCCGGTGGTTTTCATAGATACAACTTTTTTGTATTTTGATTATTACTTAGCAAGAAACACCCTGCAACTGTGGATAACCACAATCTGCCCGGACTCTTCTTTATTGAAGACTGCCGGATTGTGCTCGGCTACACTACGAAAATGACGACTTTTTCCAAAATTCTGCGCTGGCCGGGACAAAAATGGCGCTGGCTGATCCCTATTCTGCTGGTTTTGCTGTTTTTGACGACGCTGATCTGGCTACCTTGGCAGGCGCAACGGATGGAGGCGACCGACCGCCAGGAGCAATTGATTGCCGACACCCTGTGGGTGGAACAGGCAATCCAGTTCCAGCTGAACCGCAATGAAGAAATCCTGCGCCTGATCGGCACCGAAATCAGTAGTTCGCGCCTGTTGCCGAATGCGGTGCTGGATCGCTTCAGGGCGCTGATGAAAAGCAATCACGAGATTCAACGTATCGTCTGGTTCGACGACAATGACCTGATGCTCGTGTCCACGTCGGATTCACCATTGCCGCCGAAAAATACGCTGATTCCCGCGCGCGGCGAATCGGAGCTGGCGCACGGCAAAACACAATGCCTGCCGCCGGCACTGGAAGCCAACAGCAAGAGATCCTATGTGCTGAGCTGCCATATCCCCCTGGTCAAGGATAAAAAGGGCATAGGCAGCATTGTCGTCAGCTACCGGCTGACCGGCATACTGGATGAAATGGTACCGTGGTGGTTTGCACAGGACAATGAGATATCGCTGATCGATGCCGATGAAAAGATATATGCCGATCGTTCCGCCGGCGGTTCCGGCAAAAACGTCTACACGCACAACCGCGCACTGGACCTGCCGGGCACCCAACTGTTGTTGAGAACAAATAGCAACAAGAGTGAACCCAAGTTGCTGGCCAATCTGCTGGTACTGTCCGTTATTCTGCTGTCGATAGGCCTGATCTGGAGTCTGGCGGCGCTGTGGCGCGACATCAATCGCAGGCTCGCAGCAGAAGGCGCGCTGCGCCAGCAGGTGGCCTTCCGCACGGCGATGGAAAATTCGCTGGTGACTGGGCTGCGCGCGCGCGACATGGAAGGCCGGCTGACCTATGTGAATCCGGCTTTTTGCAAGATGATAGAACAGCCTGCCGATCAGATCATCGGCAGGCTGCCTCCGATGCCTTACTGGGCGCCGGAAGCCATTGCCGAATACCAGCAGCGTTTTACGCAACTGCTGGCGGGCACCGTGCCATCTGAAGGGTTTGAAACCATCTACCAGCGCGCCAACGGCGAACGCTTCCCGGTGCTGATCTATGAATCGCCGCTAGTCAATGAAAATGGTGTGCAGACCGGCTGGATGAGCTCCATTCTTGAAATCTCAGAACTGAAGCGCGCGCAGGAACTGAGCCGCCAGCAGGAAGAAAAACTGCATGACAGCGCCCGCCTGGCCACAATGGGCGAGCTGGCATCCATGCTGGCGCACGAACTGAACCAGCCGCTGGCCGCCATCTCCAGCTACACCACGGGCGCGATGAACCTGATCGCGGCCGGCGGCAGCGACCAGGATCTGCTGCAACAGGCGCTGGGCAAGGCCAATACGCAGGCGCAGCGCGCCGGCCAGATCATCCGCAGCGTGCATGAATTCGTCAAGAAGCGCGAGCCCAGCCGGGAGCCGGTCTGTATGATCTCCGTCATTGACGATACGATGCCGCTGATCGAGCTGCAGGCGCAGCCCTACCATGTCTCCATACAGCTGGACATCGCACCTGGGCTGCCGCAAGTGCTGGCCGACCGGGTATTGCTGGAACAGGTATTGCTGAACCTGACGCGCAACGCGATAGAGTCCATGCAGAACAACCTGCCAGAACGACGCATGCTGCACATACAAGCCAAGCTCGGCGATGCCGACGAGCAAACGGCAGCGCATTCCACTATCATAGTATCGGTGGCCGATCTTGGGCATGGCATACCCGCCGATGTTGCCGAAAAATTATTTTCACCGTTCTTTTCCACTAAGTCCGGCGGCATGGGCATGGGCTTGAAAATCTGCCGCACGGCGATAGAATTTCACGGCGGCACGCTGACGCATCAGCAGAACCCGGCCGGTGGTACTATCTTCAAATTTGCATTGCCCGTAGACAGGCAAGCGGTCTGAGGAATCTTATCCGCGGCAGATGCAAGCGACACTTACCATGCTCCGCAGCCGCTGCGGGGCGCAAGACAACAATACAGCGCTGAACTGCACTCCCGCCAAGGGCCAGGCATTTCCAGCGGCTGACATGGAGACTGAATGCTGCACATTATCGATGACGAAGACGTAATCAGGGACTCGCTTTCCTGGCTGGCGCGCTCGCGCAGCATTGCAGTCACTACTTACGAAAGCGCCGACAAATTCCTGCTGGCGCTGAACCAGCCTCTGCCATTTGATGCGCAAGGCGACTGTATCCTGCTGGACGTGCGCATGGCCGGGCTTAGCGGCTCCGCGCTGTTTGACTTGCTGACCGCGCGCCAGTTGACCAAGCGGCTACCGGTCATCTTCCTGACCGGCCACGGCGATGTGCCGATGGCGGTGGATACCTTGAAACGCGGCGCCTTTGATTTTTTTGAAAAGCCGTTCAACGACAACAAGCTGATGGACCGCGTGCAGGAAGCGCTGGCCCAGTCACAGCAGGCCGGCGCCAACGCCGTCATCCACGAAAGGCTGGCAACCTTATCTACGCGCGAGCGCGAAGTGCTGGACCTGATCTTGGCCGGCAAGATGAACAAGGTGATTGCAGACCAGCTCGGCATCAGCATGCGCACGGTGGAAGTGCACAGGGCGCATATCTTCGACAAAATGCAGATCAAAACGGCGGTGGAACTGGCGGGCCTGCTGAAGTAAGTCTGTAGCTGACATCAGGCATTCAACGCGAAGCTAAACGGCAGCCTCATCACAAGCTTATACGCCGTGCTGCTGCAGCGCCCACACGACGTGCTCCCTGACCATTTCTGAAGGATGGTCCAGCCTGGCCTGCAAGGCCGCAACGATGCCGGCATCCCCCCGCATGCTGGCGGCGGCATTGCCCAGGCCAACCGCCATATTGCGCAGCCAGCGCTCATGCCCTATGCGCCGTATCGGGCTGCCTTCCAGCAGGCGCTGGAACTCCTGTTCTGTCCATGTAAACAGGCTGACCATGCTGGCGCTATCTAACCCATTCCTGACGTCAAAATCATCGACACTGGCACGCTGTGCGAATTTGTTCCACGGGCAAAACAGCTGGCAATCGTCGCAGCCGTACACACGGTTTCCGATCAGCGGGCGCAGCTCAACAGGGATGCTGCCGTGCAGTTCTATGGTCAGGTAAGAAATACAACGGCGCGCGTCCAGCGTGTAAGGCGCGATGATGGCCTGTGTAGGACAGACATCGATGCAGGAACTGCACTGGCCACAATGATTGGTGATAGGTGCGTCTACCGGCAGCGGTATGTCCACCAGTATCTCCCCCAGGAAAAACATGGAGCCGGCCTCGCGGTTTAGCAACAGCGTGTGCTTGCCGCGCCAGCCCAGCCCGGCTTTTTCTGCCAGCGCCACTTCCATGACCGGCGCGGAATCGGTAAATACCCGGTAGCCGAAGCTGCCAATTTCTTTCTGTATGCGGTCTGCCAGTTGCTGCAGGCGGGAACGCAGCACCTTGTGGTAATCGCGCCCGCGTGCATAGACAGAAATGATGGCTGTGTCGGCCGCATGCGACTGCTCGCGCTCGCGCCACTCGTCGCCCACGCTGGCCGGCAGATAGTTCATGCGCGCGGAAATTGCGCGCACCGTGCCTGGCACCAGTTCCGCAGGCCGCGTACGCTTGGTGCCGTGCGCTGCCATATAGGCCATCTCCCCGTGATATCCAGCCTCCAGCCAGGCCATGAAGCCGGGTTCCGCATGCGACAGGTCCACGTCGGTGATGCGCACATCGGCGAACCCGAGTTCCTTACCCCAGGCCTTGACGCACAGCGCCAGCGCATCCAGATCGTAAGTCTGGCTGGCGACGGGACTATCTGGCCGGCTATCCGGCTGAAGTTCCGGCAGTGTCATAGTGAATGACGAAAGCCGGCAGAACACACAGCAGGCGCGCGGTATGGTATGTTTTCGGAAATCATGCAGAATTGTGGAATCGAGCGCTACCTGAAATGTCACATTATAAAACTTACCTGGCCGACGAAGCAGCCACGCAGGCACTGGGCAGGCGCCTAGCCAACTGCCTGGTGCCGGGACTCAATATTTACCTGCACGGCGACCTCGGTGCCGGCAAGACCGCGCTGACCCGCGCGGTACTGCATGCGGCCGGCCATGCAGGGCATGTTAAAAGCCCCACTTATACGCTGGCGGAGCCGTATACCGTCATTTTACGCCGTCAGCAGGTCAAGATCATGCATTTTGACCTGTACCGCATGAGCAGTGCCGAAGAATTCCTGGATGCGGGCTTCCGCGAAGAGTTCAATGCCGGCAATATCTGTATTGTCGAATGGCCGGAAAAAGCCGATACCGTGCTGCCGGTGCCGGACCTGAACGTGTTTTTAAGCGTCGCCGGAGAGGGGCGTGATGTAGAATTACAGGCGTTGTCAGACAAAGGTACAGAATGCCTCACCCGTTTACAGTTCGCCCCCAATCTTTGAAGTCACCGTCTTTAAAGTCTGCGCCTTTAAAATCAGCCTCGCGCCGCACCGTACTGCAAGCCGGCGGCGCACTGCTCATCTCTGTACTCGTTCCCGGCACGGCGCAAGCGGCGCAGATCCTCGCGGTGCGCGTATGGCCCGCAGACGATTACACGCGGGTCACGCTGGAAAACGACAGCGATCTCAAAACCACGCACTTCACGGTAAAAAACCCGGAACGGCTGGTCGTGGACATTGAGGGCATAGAACTGAACCCGGCGCTGAAGGAACTGGTCGCCAAGATACAGTCCAACGATCCGTATATCAAACAGGTGCGCGTGGGCCAGAACCGGCCCAATGTGGTCAGGCTGGTATTTGACCTCAAGGAAGAAATCAATCCGCAAGTGTTTTCCTTGCAACCGGTGGGCAACTACAAGCACAGGCTGGTGTTTGACCTGTACCCGTCCAATCCGCCCGATCCGATTGCCGCGCTGATAGAAAAAGGCGACTGGCTGAAGGAAATGCCGAAAGACGCCCCGCAGCCACCGGCCGATTTCAAGCCCGTGCCGCGGCCGGATGCCAAACCACAGCAAGCGCCTGAAATGGCGGAAGTGGACAAGAACAATCCCAAGCTGCCGGCAATGAACCGCCTGATCACCATTGCGCTGGACCCCGGCCACGGCGGCGAAGATCCCGGCGCCACAGGACGCGGCGGCAGCCGTGAAAAAGACGTGGTGCTGTCAATTGCCAAGCGCCTCAAGGCCAAGATAGAGCAGCAACCAAACATGCGCGTAATGCTGACCAGGGATGGCGACTATTTCGTGCCGTTGCCGGTGCGCGTGCAAAAGGCGCGCGCGGTGCAGGCCGACCTGTTCATGTCTATCCATGCCGATGCGTTTGTGGAATCCAGCGCACGCGGTTCATCGGTATTTGCGCTGTCCGACAAGGGCGCCAGCTCCACGGCGGCGCGCTGGCTGGCCAACAAGGAAAACTCCGCTGATTTGATCGGCGGCGTCAACATCAAAAACCACGACAAACAGCTCGCCAGTGTGCTGCTGGACTTGTCCACAACAGCGCAGATCAGCGACAGCATCAAGCTGGGCAAGGTGGTGCTGGGTGAGATAGGCGGCATCAACCGGCTACACAAGGGCTCGGTGGAGCAAGCGGGTTTTGCGGTACTGAAGGCACCGGACATCCCCAGCATACTGATAGAAACCGCATTCATCTCCAACCCGGAAGAAGAAGCGAAACTCACCGATGAGAGCTACCAGGACCAGATGGCGGATGCCGTCATGCGCGGCATCAGGAAGTATTTTGCCAAGAATCCGCCGCTATCCAAGAACAAGCTGACCTGAGTTTTATCCGGATTCCATAAGGGCGCTGCTCCGCCCTTATAGTGGCATCAAGCCGTGATCGCCACTTTGCTGCTCTTCTCTTCCTTCAATGGCGCCTGCAACGGCAGTTCAATAACAATGCAAACGCCATGCCCCGGCTTGCTGTCCACCTGGATGGAGCCGCCCAGTATAGATGTGATGATGTTGTAGCTGATGCTAAGGCCCAGCCCGCTGCCGCCCTGCCCCAGCTTGGTGGTGAAGAAGGGGTCAAACACGCGCTTCAGGTTGTCTTCCGAAATGCCCTTGCCGTTGTCGGTAAAGCGTATCTGCACTTTATCGTTATCGGCCAGTTGCGCACTTAGCGTCATGATGCCGTGGCTGGTGCCGTCAAACCCATGCAGGATGGCGTTGTTGATCAGGTTGCCTATCACCTGCCCCAGCGGCCCCGGATAGCTGTCCATGCCGATGTTGGCCGGCACCTGCAGCTGTATAGAATGCTCGGCCAGCGCAATGCGGTTCATCACCGGCGCGATGATATCCTTCAGCGTTTGCTGCAAGTCAAAGATGCGCCTGTGCTCGGTGGCCTGGTCCACCGCTACCTGCTTGAAGCTGTTGACCAGGTTGGCCGCCGTCGTCAGGCTGCGCACGATCAGCGCGGAGGCCTCGCGCGCATCGCCGATGAAACCGCTCAGGTCTGAGCGCTTCATGCTCTGCTGGTCGAACTGGCGGCTAATGTTGTGTGTCTTGTCCTGCATCGTGCTGGCCAGCAGCAGGCTGTTGCCTATCGGCGTGTTGAGTTCATGCGCCACACCGGCCACCAGCGCGCCCAGCGCCGCCATTTTTTCTTTTGATGCCAACTGGTCTTGCGTTTCCTGCAGCCGCATATAGGCGTAGGCATTATCCAGCGCGATAACCCCATATGCGCACAAGGTGCGCAGGATCAGCCTTTCTCGGTCACCGTAAGCATATGCCTGTATTGACTGCACCGACATCACACCGATGACGCGGTCATTGATCGCCAGCGGGGTAAACAACCGGCTTTGCGTGGCCAGCGTGCCTTCAATAATGTTCAGCATATCTTCTTCACCGGCGACATGGATCATGATGTCGCGCCGCTGCAGGTAGGACTTGACCGAATCGGAACCGGGGTCATCCAGCGAAATGCGGTCTGAAGGCAAAGGCTGGCCGTCTTCTATGCCAAATACCATGTCCAACACCTGCCCCTGCTGCGCATCGTCCTGCGCCAGGTAGATCATGAAGGTTGTAGGGTTCAGCAGTGCGGATACATAACGTTCCAGCGTCTCGTAGATACCGTCCACGCTTAGCTGCGAGGTAATTTCCTGGCCTATGGCGCCTAGCAGTTCCAGTGTGGAGCTGATCTGCTGCAGCGCCGACGCGCGCTTGGCTTCCGATTCCGCCAGCTGGCGGTGATGCTCGCCTTCGGCCAGTGCGCGCTCGGTCTGAAAGCGCACCTGCATTGCGATTGCCCGGTTGGTGCTGGACTGGTCATGGGTTTTTTCACGCGCCGCATTGGCCAGCAATGACATTTCATAAGCCCGCTGGTATTGGCCTACCTTTGCGCATTCACGCGCAACCGTCGCCAGCAGCTCGGCCGGAAACGTATAGCCCTGCATCGCAGAAGCAACCTTGACCGCCTGCTCCAGATAATGCAGCGACGCGCTGGCCGCCAGCATGTGGTCCGGCGCGGGCAGCGCATGGCTGGCATAGATATCGGCCAGCGCAGTCAGTGCGCGGATTTCGTAATAGGTGTTACTCTGCACGCGGGAAAAATTCAGCGCGCGGGTTGCAGCTTCCAGCGCCTGCTCCGCCAGCCCCAGCCCGGACAAGGCTTCCGCCAGCCCGCGTTCTGCTATCCACAAAAATTCAGGTTCATCCAGCGCGACGGATTTGTCTTTCAGCTGTTGGAAAGTATCCAGCGCGGTGGCATAATCTTTCTGGTCCAGCAGGATGTCGGCCAGCGTCCTGAGCGCAATAGCGTAACCGCGCGAATGCGGCAATATCGCCAGCATGGCCAGCGCCTCGTGCATCAGCTCACGCGCCGCACTCAGCTGGCCCATTTTGCGCAGGATGTCTGCACTGCTGGCCAGGCAGCCGCCTATGCTGTTGGGCCAGCCGGTAGGCCGCGCCAGATCCAGGCTGTGCTGTATCCATTCCAGGCCGCTGTGGTAATCGTTGAGGCTGGAAAACGCATAGCTGATGTTGGCGCCTATGCTGATGGCGCGCCGCACCTGGCCGGACTTCACCGCCGCGTCATGCGCATTCATAAAATATTGGATGGAGCGGGCAAACTGCCCGTCCAGGCGGGCGGCAACGTCTTCTGTCCACGTCGTCAGCGCGAACTGGTGTTCGCCGGTGGCCAGGTCATGCGCCTGCATTTCCCAGCGTTTTTTGCCGGCCGAGAAGTCCTGTGACAATGTAAACATGATCGCTGCTGTATCTGCAATCTGTTCGCGCAGCCGGTCGTTTGCCTCCCTGGCCTTGCCGGCCGCATCCTGCAGCGCGAGCTGGCTTGCGTGGTGCTGACCAAGATCGATGGCGATCTGCCCCAGCAGCCAGCTGGCGTCCGATTCGCCAAGCGCATCGCCAGCGGCAGCAAACGCAGCCAGCGCTTCCAGTGCCATTGCCTGCGCGGCTTCCAGTTCGGCGAACAGCCATTTGGCTTCAGCCTGTATCAGTTGCAGACGGGTGGCCACACCCTGCTTGTCGCACTCGGCCAAGTTGCACGCATCCAGTACGGACTGCGCTTCGCCGGCCAGCAAGACGGCGCGCCTGGTGTCGCGCTGCCTGAGGTTCCAGGCCAGCGCTACCAGCGCCTTGATGCGCGCATTGCCCGTCAGGATAAGCAAATCGGCCTCCGATTGGGCGAGATGCTCATCCAGTGCAAACATGATCATTGAAAGTAAATCCCAGGAAATAAAACGGTGTAAAGGATATTACCCAATTTGACCGCCTTGCGCATCTGCAATCTGTAGGCAAATGTTGCAGCGGACCACACAGCGGGCTACAAATAAAAAAACGGCAAGCCAGGGCTTGCCGTTTTTAACATTACCGCTGAAAAACGTGTTCAATACGTACTGAGCACGCATCGAACACCTTCAGCCAGGCTTATTTTGCGCTGTCTATCTTGCCGTTTTTGTTACCGTTGCCGTCTTTGTTACCGTTGCCGCCCTTGCCAGACATGCCCCTGAACAGCCGCCACAGCGCGCCCAGCACGACCGGCACCACGGCAGCACCAACACCCAGCAGGATGATGGTGTTCAGATGGTCCCTCAGCATCGGGATATTACCGAAGAAGTAGCCGCTCAGCGTGACGGAAAGCACCCACAGCAGAGCGCCGATGACGTTATATATTTGGAAGGTTTTCAGCGTCATATCGGATACGCCGGCCACAAACGGCGCGAAGGTGCGCACCAGTGGGATAAAGCGCGCCAGCACCACAGTTTTGCCGCCGTGCTTTTCATAAAATGCATGGGTTTTTCTTAATGCATTCTTGTCTATCCAGCGGTAATCATGTTCCAGCACCTTGTGCCCTATCAGACTGCCTATCCAGTAGTTCAGCGAATTGCCGGCAACGGAGGCAATGATCAGCAACACGATCAGCAGCGTCGGATCCATCGCCCCCTTGGCGCACATGGCGCCGGCAATGAACAGCAAGGAATCGCCCGGCAGGAAAGGGAAAACCACAAAAGCGGTTTCGCAAAAAATGATCGCAAACAGGACGAAGTAAATCAGGGGGCCGTATTGCGTAATCAACATCCCCAGCATTTTGTCGACATGCAAAACCATGTCCAGCAATTGCGCCAAATCCATAAATATCCTTAAGACCTTTTTGATTCTGTTTGTTTCTTTTGTTCCTGCCTATTTATGTGCATTCAGGCTGCAATGCACACGCCGCTCCCTCTGTGTAGCGGCAAAGGCCGAACACGTCTGCGTATATGTTGTGGTGCGCGTTGTGATGTGAATAATCGCTACACGGTTTTGCCCGGTTTCAATGACCGGGTCATAGTAAACCTGCTTCTGGCGGGCCTGCTTGCCTGCTGAAACAAGTTCTGATCCATCTTCCAATTCTTGCGGCGCAATCATACACCATGCCAGATCGAAAACGGCGATTTGGCCGCTTTGTCATGACATCGTCATAATGGCCGGCAGCCTGCCCCATGATTTCGCCTTGTTTCCCCTTTATAATCCCGGTATGAATGCCATACAAATGCCCCACCGCCCTATCCAGGCCCTGCCCGACCAGCTGATTTCACAGATTGCCGCCGGCGAAGTCGTGGAACGCCCGTCCGCCGTTGTCAAAGAGTTACTGGAAAACGCACTTGATGCCGGCTCCACGTCCATTACCGTGCGCCTGGAAGAAGGCGGCGTCAAACGGATTGCCATCACCGACAATGGCCGCGGCATTGCGCCCGACCAGCTGACGCTGGCCGTCGCCCGTCACGCCACCTCCAAGATTGCAACGCTGACCGACCTGGAAAATGTCGGCACGCTGGGCTTTCGCGGTGAGGCGCTGGCATCCATCGCCTCCGTAGCGCTGCTGACGCTGACCACGCGTACGGCCGATGCCGCACATGCATGGCAGATAGAAAATGGCAAGATCAGCCCGTCTTCCGGCGCGCCCGGCACCACGGTGGATGTGCAGGATTTGTATTACAACACGCCGGCCCGGCGCAAGTTCCTGAAGTCAGAACAGACCGAGTTCGGCCACTGCGCCGAAGTCGTGCGCCGCATCGCACTGGCACGGCCGGACGTGGCTTTCTCGCTGGCCCATAACGGCAAGACCGTGGACCATTGGACCGTAGGCGCCATCGACAAGCGTAGCGCCCACATCCTCGGCGATAATTTCGCCAGCGCCAGGCTGTCGCTGGACGAGAGCGCCGGCCCTTTGCGCCTGCATGGCTTTGCCGGCCTGCCGACAGCCTCCAAGGCACGCGCCGATGCGCAGTTCTTTTACGTCAACGGCCGCTTCGTGCGCGACAAGCTGCTGACCCACGCCGTGCGCGCCGCCTACCAGGATGTGCTGCATGGCGACCGCTATCCATCCTATGTACTGGCGCTGGACCTGGACCCGGCGCTGGTGGACGTCAACGTGCATCCATCCAAGATAGAAGTACGCTTCCGCGACAGCCGCGCCGTGCATCAGTTTGTATTCCACGCCGTCAGCCGTGCGCTGGCGCAGACTTCTGCCACCGCCTTCGGCACCGTGCCTGCGCCGGTGCAGGCCGGTAGCACCACGATGCCGTGGATACGCGGTGAACAAGCCAGCTTTGGCGCGCAGTTTTACGGCAATGCCAATGGTGGCGGTAACGGTGGCAATGGCGTCGCACAGACCACCGCCAGCTATGGCGCGCTATTCGGCTCCAACAGCGGCCAGGTCACCAATGCGGATGGCGAAATCCTGCCCTACGCCGGTTCCGGGTTCAATGCAGGCTTTGGCGGTAATGCCAGCGCCAACCCGTCCTCCGCATTTGACCCCATGTTTTCGCGCACTGCCGCCAATACCCTGCCGGATGATGATCATCCGTTGGGCTTTGCGCTGGCGCAGCTGCACGGCATCTATGTGCTGGCGCAAAACAGCAAGGGTCTGGTACTGGTGGACATGCATGCCGCGCATGAACGCATCCTGTACGAACAGCTTAAAAACGCGCTGGATGAAAACAGCATGCCGGTGCAACCACTGCTGATACCCATCACCTTTTACGCAGACGGCATAGAAGTCGGCACCGTGGAAGAGAATCAAACCATCCTGCAATCGCTGGGCTTCGACATTGCCGCCATCTCGCCCACCACGCTGGCCGTGCGCGCAGTACCCGCGCTGCTGAAAAACGCCGACGCACAATCACTGGCGCGCGACGTGCTGCGCGAAGTACGCGAGTTCGGTGGTTCCCGCGTGCTGATAGACCGCCGCAATGAACTGCTGGGTACGCTGGCCTGCCACACCGCCGTGCGCGCCAACCGCAGCCTGACAGTAGTAGAAATGAACGCGCTGCTGCGCCAGATGGAACATACAGAACGCGCCGACCAGTGCAACCACGGCCGCCCCACCTGGGTACAGCTGGGCATGAATGATCTGGACAAGATGTTCTTGCGCGGCCAATGATGGTGGCACGTATCCTGAAGCAGTCGCAGCAGCAACCGAAAACGCCATGAGCAGTACCGCCAAAGTCATCGCCATCATGGGCCCCACCGCATCCGGCAAGACCGCTGCGGCGCTGCAGATTGCACAGCACATCCCGTCTGAAATCATTTCCGTCGATTCCGCTCTGGTATACCGTGAGATGGATATAGGCACGGCCAAACCCAGCGCGGCCGAACTGGCCTCGGTGCCGCACCACCTGATCGACATCATCGACCCCAGCGAATCCTATTCCGTAGCGCAGTTCCTGAATGATACGCAACGCCTGGTCAAAGACATCCAGAGCCGTGGCAAGCTGCCGCTGCTGGTCGGCGGCACGATGATGTATTTCAAGGCGCTGCTGGACGGGCTGGATGACCTGCCCGCAGCCGACCCCGCACTGCGCGCCGAACTGGACGCCGAAGCCGCCCGCATAGGCGTGCCCGGCCAGCACGCAAGGCTGGCCACGCTGGACCCGATCACCGCAGCCCGCCTGAAGCCGAACGACTCGCAGCGTATACAGCGCGCACTGGAAATCATCGCACTCAGCGGCCAGCCGATGTCCACGCTGCTGGCACAGCAAACCCGCGCGGCAAGACCGTTTGAAATGCTGTCCATTGCGCTGGAACCCTCAGACCGCAGCGTACTGCACCAGCGCATCGCCACCCGCTTCGACACGATGCTGCAACACGGCTTCCTGGATGAAGTGCGCGCACTACGCCAGCGCGGCGACCTGAACCCCAACCTGCCGTCCATACGCTGCGTAGGCTATCGGCAAGCCTGGGAATACCTGGACGACGCCTGCACGTTTGAAGACATGCGAGAACGCGGCATCATCGCCACCCGCCAGCTAGCCAAACGCCAGCTCACGTGGCTGCGCTCGATACCGGAACGCATCGTCATCGACTGCCTGCAGCTGGATGCCGCTGCACAGATCCTGCAACTGGCGCTGCAAAACAGCCAGACAGCAGGCTAAAGTCCGGAAATAGCCGGAACAGCATGCCGTTTTAACTATATTCAGTGAAATTTTAGCCGCAGGCTTGACACCTAAATACCCGAATGGCATAATCGCAGGCTTCTTGGTGATATAGCTCAGTTGGTTAGAGCACAGCACTCATAATGCTGGGGTCGGTGGTTCAAGTCCACCTATCACCACCAGATCTACGTTCAAAGAAATTCTTTAACGTCTTAAAACCCGCTTCTAGCCCAGTGCTGATGCGGGTTTTTTGTTTTACGCTGCATTTCGAGGGCTTAAGCGTGTACATCAGCTACCTGTCAGCGCGCTTAAACTCTCCGACCGTCAGATAAGGAACATCCATTTTGTCCGCAGCAGCATCCGGCGTGTCAGCAGAAAACTGAACGATGGCATTGCCAACCGCGTTTTCACCCTTTGTCCTGTAGTAGAACTCGAAACCGTTTTGTGCGTTTGACGCACACGGATTCAGTGAGTAACGATGATTTTCCATGGGACCCTGCAGCATCCATAATTGTCCTTTTTCGCTAGCGACCTTAAATGACCCAAAATAGTCGTTCGCATAGGTGCCGGTGTAACGGTCAGTCTTGATACCTGAATAATCATGTATCGTACAGCCGCTCGGATTGATCACACCTTTATGCGGGCCTCGAAGCTCCTTGTCCATTACCTGCTTCATCTCTGCAAACAATTCGGTAAATCTTTTCTGCGCATCCAGATGATCATCCTGGACTGCCTCCAGAAAGCCACGCGCAAGCGTCTCCGCTACCCCGTAAGGTTCTCCGTTGGTCAAAACGACTATGCCCAGCTTTTCGTTGGGAAGCATCACAACCACGGTAGAGGCGCCCATCATGAAAGCACCTGAATGGCTGATTCTTACCGAGGCTCCGTTCCTGCAAGCGTTCCAGCCGTATACATACCTGGCGATGTTATCGCAACTGGTGTCGGTCTTTGCTGCCTGTTTTTCTTTGTCCGACACGTCGATATTGGCGGAATAGAGTTCACGCAACGCTTCGGCCGGGACAATCTGTTTGCCGTTCAGCTTGCCGTCTGCAAGATACAGGCGCATCCACTGCGCCATGTCGTTGGCGCTGGAACTAGCTCCGCCTGCGGGCGACTGCGCATCAGGCTGGCGCTGCTCTTCGAATACCCACTTACCATTCCTCAGTACATGGCCGTAAGCGTGATTGGGATTTTCGACAAAATTGGCATAGGTAGAAGTCGTATTGCGCATGCCTGCCGGCTTATATAGCAGACTGTCCGACGCGACTTCCCAGCTCATACCCGCCGCGCTGGCGGCAGCAAAGCCGGCGGCTGTCAGGCCGAAATTGGTATATGCATATTCCCTCGCGTTGAAGTTCTTGCCGACTCCGGGAATATATCGCAGCCGTTTAAACACTTCCAGGCGGCCATAGCCCAGGTCTTCCAGATCATCGCCTGCATGATCCGGCAAGCCGCTGCGATGGGAGTACAGATTTCCCAAGGTAATCCTCGATGAGACATTGTCGGTAACAACGGCCTGGTCCACCATAAAACCCGGCATCAGCTTCTGGATAGGCGTATCCCAACTCACCACGCCTTGCTCACCCCGATCTTTCCACTTCAAGCCCATGCCGAGAAGCTTCGCCATCACGGTAGCACCCAGCGGCTTGGAGACGGACGCCAGCTGGAAAGTTGTGTCGCCATTGATCTTTTCCGGCTGCCCCATCTTGAGCACGCCATCGACCAAAATCGCTACAGGTTTGTCCCGATAAACGATGGCGACGGCGGTACCCGGCGGGCTGAAGGCATCCTTATGGGTCATGCCATATTGTTTCAGTGCCGCAATTGCGCGGGCCACTTTTTCGGGCGTAATGTCAGGCGCGGCATTTTGCGCGTGAGCCGGCATGGGGGAGGTGGAGAGCACCATCACCAGGACAGCGGGAAAGCAAAGACGGACAAGCAGGGGAACGATTTTTTTACGATACAGAGCATTGTTCACGATAGTTACCTTCGGTTAGGGAATCAATGAAACAAGATCAATGGGCGTGGCGGGGGCAAGCTATACGACGATAAGTTTATTTTCCTTACTCGTTCTACTTTTCAGCACTGTGTCAGCACTGGTTTAGCACTGCCGGAAATTTCATTCTTCCGCGCAACGGCAGCGACGCCGCCCCGGGATGATACCCTTAAGTTGTCTAATTGAAAATCAATTTGTGGCAAATAAAATAACACAGCAAGATCGCGATATCGCCTATGCCGCCGATATGCGCGGCACAAAGCCCTGCGCCCTATTGCTGCTGTAGAAACACCGGGAAATGCCCTCGCCCTGGCAGGCAAAAGCGTGTTGGATGAATGATGCAGGTAAACCGTACCCTTGAGCGCTGAGTTTTAGACAACGGAACTCATAGCACAACTGCCTAAAGCCTGTTCGCAGCAGCGTGCCACCCGGGTAGTCAGAAGCACGCGCGCGGCCGGCCAAACTAGTGCTCGCTACCTTTGCTAGGCAGCATCTGGAAAAAAAGGGTTCACGAAACTTCTGCTGCCAGCCTGGTTTCCACTCGGCCCGACTGTGATCGCGTAATCGTCAGATACAGCGGAATCAGACTCAGCAGGAACAAGGCGCCCAAGGTGCCCAGCGCATAATAGAAGCTGCCGGTAGATTGCTTGATCCAGCCGATGAAGGCCGGACTGAAGGTCCCACCCAAGGCACCCACGGAACTGATGATCGCAATGCCGCCAGCGGCGGCCTGCCCCTTGAAATAGGCGCTGGGTATGGTCCAGAACAGGGCCAGGAAACCGAATACTGCGGCACTGGATACCAGCAGCAGGAATACCGTGACGGCAATATTGTGGGCGCCCAACGGCAGCAGGATAAATGTCGTCGATGCCACGATGCCGCAGCCTATCACGTGCCAGCGGCGCTCTGCAAAATGGTCGGAGCTGAAGCTGACGGCAAGCATGCCCAGTGTGGCCATGATAGCGATGCCGCCGCTAAGCCAGCCTATGTTCATCAGACTGCCGACGCCGACGCTTTTCAGCAGTGTGGGTATCCATAGCAGCAAGGCATTTTCCACGCAGTAGAAGGCGAAGTAGCAGAGTGCAAAGCTGTAGATCGTTTTATTCTTCAATGCTTCGCCGATTTTGCTCGGTCCGCGCGGACCCTGGGGGCTGTCTTTTGGATCAACGCGCAAGGCAACCAGGCGTTTTTCTTCCACCGTCAGCCAGTTTGCATCGCCGGGGCGGTTGGCAAGGTATAAATAGGCGACCAGCCCCAGCACCAGCGCTGGAATACCTTCGAGGATAAACAGGCTTTGCCAGCCGCGCAATCCGAATGCACCATCGAAATCAGTCATGATCCACGCTGCCGCAGGCCCGCCGACTATGCCGGATACCGGCAACGCCATGACAAACAGGCTGGTCACGCGGCCGCGCATACGGTCTGGAAACCAGTAGGTAAAATACAGCAGCACGCCGGGGAAGAAACCGGCTTCCGCGGCACCGACCAGAAAACGCAATACATAGAACTGGTAGCTGGTCGATGCAAACGCCAGCGCCATCGTAAAGATTCCCCACAGGATCATGATGCGCAATAGCGTGAGCCTGACGCCATGCTTATGCAACATCAGGTTGCTTGGCACCTCGAACAGGATATAGCCAAGGTACAGAAAGCCGGCAGCCACGCCATAC
Source organism: Undibacterium sp. (assembly GCA_043726505.1). Lineage (GTDB taxonomy): Bacteria > Pseudomonadota > Gammaproteobacteria > Burkholderiales > Burkholderiaceae_D > Undibacterium. Next base: position 21,982 of record JAYSKH010000347.1, read on the forward strand.
ACAGCTTCGTTGATGTGCAGATCGGCCATGAATTGCAGCTTGGCGAAACCGACATTGAGCCGGTCTACCATCGCTACGACATAGCACAGAAAAAGGAAGGGCACGATACGCCAGCCTATGCGCGCAAAGAGCTTGTGTTCGTCCGGTGAAATAGCTTGATGTTGCGGGGATTGCATGCTGTCGTCTCCTTCAATGGCACTACTTATGGATGTTGCTGCCCTCTGCGCTTATGCCGCGCCTCAGGGTCCGAAACTTGAGCGCGCCTGGATACCCCAGACGCCGTCTATATAGGTCAGGATGTACAGCGACTCATATACGCCGATAACAGTGTCGTCATCCCTGTAGCGGGTATAACTGAGCGCATAGTGGGCCTTCCTGTCGTTGAACTGAATCAGCTCGCGCTTGTCCCAGCGGCTGTATTTCCAGTTATCTTCAGTGCGCAGGCGGTGAAAAAGGTCCATCGGGTTGGAACCGGCCGCTTCGTACACTTTCATCTGTCCGCCCGCAAAGCGCAGATGAGGGAAATGCATGGTGGCGTCCATTCCCTCTGCATCATAGGCATTCAGCGCAGCCATGAACCTGTCTAGCGTCTCCATGCAGGACAGGTGGATCTGCCCGTGCTGTTCGCTCACTGGCTCACTCGTTGATTCACTCACTGGCGCACTCGTTTGCATATTCATTGGTTTCATTGTTTTGTCATTCATTACAGCCCCCGTCATGCGCCGTGGGCAGCGTCGCGCAGGAATGCGCTCAGCACGGCAGTAAACTCATCGCTCGCACCCAGGTTGCCCATGTGCGCCACCGGCAATTCGCAATAACGGGCCTGTGGAATAGCGCCCGCCAGAGTCTTTGCCTGCGCACTGGGCGCCGCCGCATCATGGGTGCCGGCAATCACCAGCGCAGGCAGTTGTAGCGCAGCCAGGCGCGTATCGCTGAAATGGAAGTCACGGATTGCAGCGCAGCATGCGATATAACCTGCAGTGTTGGATTCCAGGAACATCCTGCGGGAAAACTCGACGATGGCAGGATGGTCTTCCGCGAACGCGGCGGAAAAAAATCGTTGCAGCGAACTTTCCACCAGTCCAGCCATGCCCTGCTCGCGCGCCGTGGCAATGCGCCGGTTCCAGAAATCTGCCGCGCCGAATTCGGAGGCTGTATTGCTGAGTACCAGCTTTTGCATGCGGCCCGCATGCATTTCCGCGAGCTCCATCCCTATTGCCCCGCCCATGGACATGCCGCAGTAGCTGTATTCAGCGATGCCCAGTTCGTCCAGCAAGTCGGCAAGCTTGCCCGCATAGTGCTTAAGCTGGGTGGCCTCCGGCCACGCAGGGCTGCCATGGCTGGGATAGTCGAAATTGACGATACGAAAATCCTGTCTCAATGCAAATACTTGCTCATCCCACAGCGCCATGCCGGTCGCCAGTGCATTGCCAAATACCAGCACCGGCCCATCAGCACGGCCAGTGACCCGGTGCATGACATCGCCATGCAGCCGCGCATCTGGAAAAGTTGATTGCTTAATTGATTGCGTGATTGGTTGCTTAATGGACATCGTTATTATTCACTAAAATGTTCGCACAACGAACACATGTTCGTTATTAATTCATTTTAGTGACATAGCGGTTTGCAGTCAACCCGGTTGCTGCCAAAAACCCGCCATGCTAGAGTCCGTCACCTGAGCCAGAACGATTTTTAAAATGAGCGAGTCAGCAGCAACCCCAGATTCAGAAAACTTTGTCGATGCCTTCGCGCGCGGCCTGTCGGTCATTTGCGCATTCGACGCCGACCACACGGAGCTCAGCCTCTCTGAGGTTGCGGAGATCGCCGGCATCAGCCGTGCCGCAAGCCGCCGTTTGCTGTCAACACTGGTTCATCTCGGATATGTGCATGCCAGCGGCCGCAACTTCAGGCTGACGCCGAAAATCATGAAGCTTGGCTATGCGTATTTGTCGGGCCAGGCGCTGCCCGAGATTGTTGAACCCTACGTGGTAGATGTAGCGGAAAAAACAGGGGAATCGTGTTCAGTCTGCGTGCTCGACGGCAGCGACGTTGTCTACATTGCGCGCGCGTCCACCAAGAAGATCATGTCGATCAACCTGTCCGTAGGGACTCGGCTGCCCTCCTGGGCAACCGCCACCGGGCGCATCTTATTGGGCAGCCTGGAACCTGGCCAGCTGGCGCCGACTCTTGCCGACAGCCAGTTCATCCAGCATTCGGCTGATGCTGCCGGCGATCTGGCGACGCTGGAATCGGCAATACAAACTGCAAGGGAAAATGGGTATTCGCTGGTCAGCCAGGAACTGGAGTATGGCCTGACTGCCATTGCCGTCCCGCTCAGGGACAAATCCGGTAACATCATCGCTGCGATGAACGTTGCCTGCCACGTCGTCCGCAATACGCGCGAGCAGATGCTGGAGCATCACTTGCCCATCCTGCAGCATGCGGCGGCGGAAATTAATGCAGCACTGGCATCCCGATAACGGACAATGCAAATTATTCCAGGTTCAAAATTGTAGTGCGCTGATTCATCAAGTAACAGCGCACTACGGGTTTACCTGAAACCCAGCCACAACACCCCGCCAGCCAAACCCGCCCCCAAAAAATCAATCATCACCATCTGCAGAAACGAAATCCGCCCCTGCATATAAGCCCCAAGCCCCCAAAAACCAGCAATAACAATACCGGTCAGCAGCAGAGAAAGCCCATACGAAAAATCATCTGCAAACCACAGATACGCGGCAGATGCCACAACCGCCAACACGAACTGCGCAACGGCGACGTACGCTGCGTTGCGCGCCAACGGCGGGTTGTAAATGCGGCGCGCTTCTTCCAGATCGAAGTTTTGTGAATCAGGGAATTTGGCCAGGAAATCTGCAGGGCGCCAACCGGGTGCTTTGAACCACACACGCAGCTTGTCTGGCCAGCGCTCTGTCTGTCGCGCGACTTTCCACAGGGCGATGTATTCGGCGCAGATGGCCCACACCGGGTCCCAGCTTTTTAGCGCGGTGCGGGTACCGTAGACGCAAGCTTCTTTTTCTTCGGCGAAGGTGCCGAACATGCGGTCCCAGATGACGAGCATGCCGCCGTAGTTCTTATCCAGATACTGGTCGTTGACGGCGTGGTGTACGCGGTGGTTCGACGGCGATGAAAACACGCGGTCGAACCAGCCCAGCTTGCCGATGTGTTCGGTATGTATCCAGAACTGGTATAGCAGCACGATGAGACCGGCGATGGCGAATTGTTCGGGCGGCACGCCGGCAACGGCCATCGGCAGATAGAAAACCCAGCCGATGAAAGCGACCGTGCTTTCCTGACGTAGCGCGGTGGAAAAATTGAAGTCCTGGCTCTGGTGGTGGACCATGTGCGCGGCCCACATCACTGCGCATTCATGCCCGAAGCGGTGCAGCCAGTAATCGCAGAAATCGAACATGACGATGGCAATGATCCAGCCGTACCAAGTTTCCCACAGCGGCGCATGCGGAGCCAGCGCCACGTAGTCAAACACCAGAGCATACAGGCCAATCTGGAACAGCTGCGTAACCAGCGCCACCAGCTGGCTGATGAGGCCCTGGCTGAGGCTGCTGAGTGCATCGTTCAGCCGGTAAGTGTTGCGTTGCTTGAACCAGCCGTAAGCAAACTCTACGCACATCAATATGGAAAATAGCGGAAAGATGAGAACGATGAATTTTTCCATACCTGCAGAATCCGGATAAAGGCCAAGCAATAAAAACAAGACAAACAAACACTTCGCCGTTTGCATAAACAATGAAACGGCAAGCTGAAGCTATCAATAAATCAATAAGAAGTTTCGCGCGCGCCAGCGTTACGCTGGCGCGGCCTTGTGCCACCACGCATTTTACGATGTTTGGGCTTTTCGCGAATTTGCTGGTCCAGCAGATACCTACTCGAACCGGTAGCTTACCGACAGCAGCGCCGAGTTGGCCGCATGCCGGGCCACCAGCGGGCTGGAGCTGACAGCGTGATCCAGCCAGGTGCGCCGCAGGTTGGCATTGACATACCAGTGGCCGCTGACCTTGGCTTCTATGAACAAACCAAGAAAGGGATTGACCGTATCGCGCGGCTGGTAAGCAGCCAGCCCGCTCCTGGCGGACTCAGCTGCGGACACGCCGTAGAAGTAGCGCACATAGGCGCTGGAGCGGTATTCTGCGCCGGCCTGCGGATAAAAGGCGAAGGGGCCGCTGTCAAATTCTGCGGCATAGATCAGGTCCACCAGGTTGCCGCCGGACTTGTTGGCATCATGGAAGGCATTGACGAAGAAGGCGCCTACCGGTGTCGTTTGCAGAGTTCCAATGCCTATCGGCAGCGAGGATTTGCGCTGATCCAGCCCACCCTGGCTGGTGTGCAGCGGCGTATAGCCATCGCCGATATATCTGGTCACCAGCTCCAGGCTGCCATAGCCCATGGGCACTAGCTTGACGCCGAACGTATCTATGCGGGCAAAAATGCGGCCGTAGTCAAAGTTGGCATACGGTACGGCGCCGGTATTGGCGGATGAAGAGCGCGCTATCGTCGGCGCGATGTTTGCACCCAGGCCGATGTCGCCTATCAGGCGCGTGGGCTCTGACTGCGATGCTGCTGGAGATTGCTGCGCCAGCAAAGGCAACGGTAAAAAGGCCAGACAGGACAGCAATGGCAGAACGCAAATATATTTAGGCAATCCGTGCTTCATCAGACCTCTTTCCTGGGCATGGCCCACATGCTAACTGGTAGTACATCAAGTGCGGGATTATAGCGGAAAGGACACAGCCGAAAAGGCTGCCCTTTCCAATGCAAAATTGCCCACGGGCAAAGCATTTTACGTGCGGCCTGCGCCTGGCTAACGCGCGCAAGACGTCAGTTTAGATTATCTTAAGAACAATACTGCACGTCGGAATAAACTTGAGCCCATCCTGCAATCAGTCTAAACTGTTTGCCGCAGCAATCAATTGCATACACGCACACCTATAAAGCGGTAGCCGCTGCGGCCTACAACAGCCGAATTAAGCATAAATTAAGAATAAGATAGTAACCTGAGGGTGACATAGACACACCAGGTTGGGGAACATGAATGAAGACAATTGAAATGCCCGGCGGGCAGCATGCAGTATTGGCGCTGCATGGACTGCTGGGTAATCCATTGGAAATGCAGTTTGTCGGCAAGAAGTTGCAGCGCGCGGGGTATAGCGTGGTCATACCTCTGATTCCCGGCTACGGCTACTCCAGTGGACAAGGATCATCCTACCGCTCGACACGCAGCGAAGACTGGTATGCAGAAGTGCAGCGCCAGTTTGATGCGCTGAAGCGTACGCACGCCACCGTATCGGTTACCGGCCTATGCATAGGCGCGGTGCTGGCGCTACGCCTGGCAATGGACCGCGGCGATGAAATATCGGCGCTGTCGCTGTTGGCCACTACCTTGTCGTACGACGGTTGGAGTATTCCGAAATACCGTTTCCTGCTACCGTTGGCGTATTACACGCCGGCCCGTTATCTGTATTCCTATAAGGAGAGGTATCCGTACGGCCTGAAAAACGCCAATCTGCGCGCATGGATAGCGCGCGAGATGCAGGTCACCAGCTCATCGGCGGCAGGCGCTTCCAAGCTGTCGGCGGAAGGCATTTTCCAGGCGCACCGGCTGATCAAGCAGGTTCGGCGTAGGCTGCAGGATGTTACCGCGCCGTCGCTGATCATCCATGCGGAAGAAGACGATGTGGCGAGCCCTAAAAGCGCCGACATGGTCGAGAGCCGCATCAGCTCGCCGGTGAAGAAAAAAATCATCCTGCACGACAGCTATCACATCATCACGCTGGACAATGAAAAAGAACAGGTCGCCGCCGAAACGGTCAAC
>JAYSKH010000348.1:0-3649 GCA_043726505.1 Undibacterium sp.
AATTTTCTATTCCTTATTAAGGTTTGGTAACAATAGCCTAATTCAACTCTTGCCTTACCCAAATTATATCCTCCTGCGAGATGCAACCAGTTTTCAGAACAATTAGTTGTTTCAAAAACGCCATTTTTTGAACTTACTGGACCATTAGTTGCACCTTCCAAATACCAAAATATGGCCAAACCGACGACCGCGATGCTGACTGTGGTTATCGTCATGCATCAACGCAGCGGGCTGGTGCTGGCCAAGAGTTTTTACCGTTTTATCGGCACCATTGCAGGCGTCATTGTCTCCATTGTGCTGGCAGCGCTGTTCTCACAAGAGGCGGTGCTGTTTATCGCCGCGGGCGCGTGCTGGCTTGCTTTATGCACGGCGGGCTCCGCCATTTTCCGCAACTTTCAGTCTTATGCATTTGTGCTGGCCGGCTACACGCTGGTCATCGTTGGCCTGCCAGCGGCGCTACAACCCGACCAGGCCTTTGATATTGCCGTCATCCGCCTGACCGAGGTCATGATAGGCATACTGTGCGCGGGCGTGGTCAGCGACCTGATATTCCCGCAACGGGTAACGGAAACGCTGATGGCGATGGTGCGCCAGCGTTTCAGCACTTTTGCCGACTATATCAGCCGTGAAAATACCGATCCGGCGGCGTCTGAACGGACGATGCTGCGTTTCATCGGCGAAGTAATTTCCTTTGAATCGCTGCGCTCAGCTTCCATTTTTGAGAATGCATCGCATCCGTCACACGGCACGCAGCTGAGTTTGCTGAATACCGTTTTCATGTCAGTTTCCACCAGTTTCCACACACTGGATCTGCTGCTGATACGTCTGCAACGCGCCGGCAGGAAACCGGCACTGGATGCATTGCTGGAAAAATATGCAATGATCACAGCCCTGCTGAAGGCGGAACCGGCTGTCGCTGAGGAAAACCTGGCGAGGCTGCGCCAGACCTTGCCAGCCCAGCTGGCGCAGGCACGCAACCATGTACTGGAAGTGGTCGGCGCCGACGTCAACAAAACCGCGCTGATCGATTTTGATTCCGCCATCGAACTGCTGCTGCGCTTTACCGCTGAACTGCAAAACTATGCGCGCATTCAGGCTTCGGTCATCAGCGGCGGCTACCTGCCGGAAAAAGAGCTGGATGCGGCTATTGACTATGTCGCCGCCACCGATCCGCTGGTCGTCATTTTTGCAGGTCTGCGCAGCGCCGCAGTATTCATACTGACCAGTGCGTTCTGGATTCTGTCCGGCTGGGCTTCCGGCGTGGAAGCCGTGGTGCTGGGTACAGTGTTTGGCGCGCTGTTTTCCGCTGCGCCTTCGCCTTCGCGAGCTGTTAAACAATTCGTCATTGGTGCACTCAGCGGCTCGCTGGCTGCCTTTGTGTGCGCGTATTACCTGCAGCCGTATGCTGAAAATTTTTCCATGCTGTGCATGGCCATTGCGCCTTTCCTGATGATAGGCGCGTGGTTGTCCAACCATCCCAAATACGGCGGCGTCGGCGCCGGCATGCTGATCTTTTTTCTATCGTATGCGGCGATAGACAGCGCGTACGCATTCGACTTCCTGGTCATGCTCAACAGCATCATTGGCGGTTTGATAGGCACAGGCGTTGCCGCGCTGATGTACCTGATCATTGACCCTGTGGACAGCCGCTGGGTCAGGCAGAGGCTGGCGCGCGCGCTGCGGCTGAAAGTGGTCGGCGCCTGCAGCAAGCCGCTGCCGGGCTTGTTGCCGCAGTTTGAAAGCACGACCCGCGATCTGTTGCAACGCTTTATCGCCGTGCACGTGATAGAGAATGAAGACGACCGCGAAGTGATTGCATGGCTGCTGTCAGTGCTGGAAATTGGCCGTGCCGTCATCCACCTGCGGCAGGATCTGGAGAGCCAGCAGGATTTACCGTCCGACGAGACGGCTATCGTGCAGCGCTGCATAACGGCCATCTCCAAGCTGTTTGACAGCCCTGACCAGGCCAGGCGGCAGGCAGCCGTTGACGCAGTATTGCAAGCCACTGGGCTGTGCAACGCGCATGCCAGCCTGCTGGCAAACCTGCACCTGATACGCGCATCGCTGCTGGATGAAAAATCCGTGCTGGCGAATTACGCGCTCCTTCCTGCACCTGCAACTGCGCCTACGCAGCAGAAAGCCAGCGACACACACAAAGAAGCCACACAGAAAGTAGAACCCCATGCCTAGAGAAATTGCCCTGTTCGATGCGCTGGTGCCGACGCTGCTGTTGGTCTTTGTTGCCGCAATGCTGTTGCAGGTTGTGCTGGACCGCGTGTTTGCCTACCTTGGCGTCTACCGCTATGTATGGCATGCCGGCCTGTTTCGCGTCGCGCTGTTTGTATGCGTATTTGGTGGCCTTGCGCTGCTCCTGAAAGTAGTTTGAATTTAGCTTGAATTTTGCAGAAACCCAGTCCGAGAAAAAAAATGAAAATCACGATCTCGCTCAAAACCCTGTTGAGCATATTGATTACGCTGGCCATGGTTGCCGCCGCCTACTTTATTGGCGATTCCTTGTGGAACCACTATATGAATTCGCCATGGACGCGCGATGGCCGCGTGCGGGCCGATGTCATCAGCGTCGCCGCCGATGTGTCTGGGCAGGTAGTGGAAGTGCCGGTACACGATAATAGTTTTGTGCACAAAGGCGACCTGTTGATGAAGGTAGATCCAGCCCGCTACCAGCTGGCGCTGGCGCAGGCGGAAACGCTGATCTTACAGCGCAAGATCAATTACGACCTGCGGCTGCATGATGCAGAACGGCGCGCCAAACTGGATGGCGATGTGATCTCCAGCGAAAACAAGGAAAACTCCAGCTCCACCGCCAGCGCCGCCAAGGCCGCCTATCAGGAAGCGCTGGTCATGCGCGACTCCGCCAAGCTAAATCTGGAACGCACCGAAGTGCGCGCGCATGTGGATGGCTGGGTCTCCAATTTAAATGTGCATGCCGGCGACTATGCGCAGGCCGGCGTGGCCAAGATGGCGGTCATTGATGCACAGTCTTTCTGGATATATGGCTATTTTGAAGAAACCAAGCTGCCGCTGCTGAAGGAGGGCGACAGCGTCGATATCCGCCTGCTTGGCAGCACACAGCTGCTGCAGGGACATATCGACAGTATTTCACGCGGCATTACCGACCGCGACAACCCCACCGGCGGCGGCCTGCTGGCCAACGTCAACCCCAGCTTCAACTGGGTGCGGCTGGCGCAGCGGGTGCCGGTACGGATTAACATCGACCATATCCCCGAAGGCATCACGCTGGCCGCCGGCATGACGTGCACGATCATCGCCAAACCCGGCCAGAGCGTGGATACGGCAAAACCGAAATCCGCCAAGCCCTGACGCTATCACCCTCTTCTTATTCCGGGAAGCTCGTACTTAGCGTTACTTCTTCCCATTCGCTGATTTCCGCATCCATCGATTTCAACTTGCCGCGCACGACGGATAATGCATCCGGCCCCAGCAGCAGATGAACAGGCGGCTTGTCTGATGCGGCGGCCTGCATGATGGCCAGCGCCGCCTTGTCCGGGTCTCCCATCTGCCTGCCGCTTCTTTCCTTGCGTGCCTGGCGCAGCGGTTCAAACATGGCGTCGTAATCATTTATCTTCCTGTCGCTGCGCGTCATCGAGCCGCCGGCCCATTCGGTGCG
>JAYSKH010000349.1:0-16068 GCA_043726505.1 Undibacterium sp.
AATGCCGACCACCTTCCCGTCCAGCTCGGCAACCGCGGCATGCATGGGTTCATACGCATCGAAAAAACGGTTCCACGTCATGTCGCTTATTTCCGGCGGCAGCGCAGTGTCGCCATGCCGGCCGTAAAAGGCATTGTAGTTGTCCCACAATATTTTCCACGAAGAATGATCTCCCCTCACTACGGGCCGCACCGTTACGCTGTTTTTCATTTAGTCTGCTTTCTATTTTGTGGCCGACGCTGCATTGATTTCGAATAGCGACGATAAGCGCAAATGCCGTCGCATGAAAGAACCAATACCGGCAAAATCAGCATGTCCAATCCGACAGAAACCCACAGAGCCACATGGCAAGCATTTGCACAGCGGGAGCGAAAATCCGGTATATTTTTAACTACCCTCCATCTACCATTTTTCAGGCGCTCCATGCAGACTTCCGACCTTCTCTCCATCAGCGCCCCCGGCGGGCCTTCACGCGAGGCCAGCATTGAGGCCAGCCTGCACGCAGCGGCGCAAAGCAAATCCATATTCACAAAGTTATACCCGGAGGCCGCAACGGCCGCTGCGATCTATGCGGATGACATGCGCGCTTCCGGCGCCGCACCGCTGTCTGCCATTGCGGGCATGCCGGTCTCCATCAAGGATCTGCTGGATGTCGCCGGAGAACCCACGCTGGCGGGATCGGTCGTGCTAAAAGACGCGCCACCGGCAACGGCAGATGCCGTAGTGGTCAGCCGCCTGCGCCGCGCGGGGGCAGCCGTAATCGGTAAAACCAATATGACCGAATTCGCCTTTTCCGGCGTCGGCTTGAACCCGCATTACGGCACTGCCGCCAATCCTGCCGACAGCACGGTGCCACGCATACCCGGCGGCTCATCTTCCGGCGCGGCAGTGTCGGTGGCGGCCGGCATCTGCGTTGCCGCCATAGGTTCGGATACCGGCGGCTCCATCCGCATCCCTGCAGCTTTGTGCGGGCTGACCGGCTTTAAGCCTACCGCGCGCCGGGTTTCGGGCACGGGCGCCCTGCCGCTGTCCACCACGCTGGACACGATCTGCGCGATGACCCATTCCGTCCGCGACTGCATCGCCATGGATCGCATCATCGCCGACGACGTTTTGCACATTCCCACGCTGCCGCTAAAGGGTTTACGGCTCGCGCTGCCGCAAACCCTGGTGCTGGATGATCTGGACGAGCACGTTGCAACAACGTTCGCACGAACGCTGTCACGCTTGTCAGCCGCCGGCGCGGTCATCATTGAAACACTAATGCCGATGCTGCCGGACTATCGCCCCTTGGGTATGTTTTCAGCTGCAGAAGCCTACGCCTGGCACCGGCATTTGCTGGCCAGCCGGGAACAGGGCTATGACAGGCGGGTGTCGAAGCGCATCAAACTGGGTGCGACGCTGAGCGCCGCCGACTATATCGACCTGCACGCCGCTAGAAAACGCTGGATCGCTGCGATGGAAATAGAATTTGCCCCCTTTGATGCGGTCATCATGCCCACGGTGCCCATTGTTGCGCCGCTGATCGCGGAACTGGAAGCTTCCGATGACGCTTTCTTTGCGGCCAACGCGCTGCTGCTGCGTAATACCGCAAGCATCAACCTGCTGGACGGCTGCGCCATCTCCATCCCTTGCCACGAAACCGGCAGCCTGCCGGTGGGTCTAAGCATTAACGGCACGGCCAATTCGGACAGCCGCATACTAGCAGTGGCGCTGGCGGCCGAATCGCTGCTGCGCCGCGCATAGGTACCCGCAGAAGTAGCTGCAGAAATATTCACTGCGGCAAAAAGCAAACGGCCCGGAGCTTGAGTCCGGGCCGTAGCGGGAAAGAGGAAGATATTTTTACAGCAGCGCAAACAGCGAAAGCTGTGAAGTGGAGATAAACGATTTCTGCGCCGCCTGCAGGGTGATCTGCTGCTGCGTCAGCAGCGTGATTGCTTTTGCATAGTCCAGATCCTGGATGTCAGACAGTGCGGATTTATAATTGATGTGTTTACTATCGCCATCACTATCCAGCGAATCGATTTCAGCCAGGCTCGCACCTACAGTCGTACGCGAGTTGCTGACGTTGTCCAGCGACTTGTCGATATTCGTATTGGCCTGCGCCAGCGCTGCCTGCAAATCATCCTTGTCCTGCGGGTTGGTTCCCGGCCCGTTCAGCGCATTGATGATGTCCTGGAAAGCCTCAAAAATATTCTGGTTACCAGGCTGCACCGAGAAACGGTCCCCTGCCGCAGGCGGGATGGTCGTGCCAGCAGGGCCGGTCGTATCGCTCAAGGTCATGTCTATGCCATCCACCGTCACCGTCGTGCTCGGGCTCGTATACGCCTGCGCCGAAGCCACGACGTTGCCCGTGGTGGTATCGGTCACGTTAAAGGTCGCCGGGTCCGTAAACACAATGCTGTAGTTATGGCCGGTCAGTACTGCCGGCGGCACAGTCGGCGTCGCAGTATTGACGGCCGAAATAGTCTGGGTTCCGGTATTGGCGCCATTGGCACGCGTATTGAAGCTGGTCGCGGAAGTGCGGATATTGCCGAAAATGGCTGGACCCACGTCGCTCAGCGCCAACTGCCTTGAGGTATCCACCTGCAAGGTACGCTGCCCCTGGTCGCCGTTATACGTGGCGCCGCCCGATGTCTGGGTATACGGCTGCGTGGTAGTCGCGTAACCGGAAAACATATAATCGCCGAAACCATCGCGGGAATTGGCCAGACCGAGCAGATCGTTCAGGCTGCTCTGCAACTGCGTCGCATACGAAGCCCTGTCGCTGGCAGTCAATGCACCGCTACCGGCACTGACTACAAGGCCCTTCGCATTTTGCAGCAGCGTGGTCACACTGGCCAGTGCGCCTTCGGTCGTGTTAAGGCTGCCTTTGACGGTATTGCGGTTTGCAGCCAGGTGATCATTGATGGCGTCGGACTGGGAAATAACCAAAGCGCGCGCCGAACCGATAGGGTCGTCGCCCGGGTTCAGTATTTTGGTGTTGGCAGAGATCATCTGCTGCGTCCGGAACAGGTTGGACTGCAGAGTGCTGATCTGGCCGCCGCCTACATCAAAAATCGTATTGGTACTGATACGCATAATAAAACCTTTTCAACTGCCTTCTTGCTTATCCGCCGATGGTAAGCAGGGTCTGGAACATCTGGCTTGCAATCTGCATCACCTTGCCAGCCGCCTGGTAGGTTTGCTGGTAACGCAACAGGTTGGTCGCCTCTTCATCCAGGTTGACACCGGATTCCGATTGCTGCGATGCCGTCGCCTGCGCCAGCAATGCAGTCTGTGCTGCGCCGGTTGTCTGTACTTCCGCCGTCTTGTTGCCAATCTGCGCCACCATCTGCGCATAAGCATCCGTGTAACTTGCCGTACCGCCGATCAAGCCCTTCTGGGCCTGCAAACCCGCTAGCAGATTGGAGTTGCGCAGATCGCCAACAGGGTTGGTATTGAGCGCCACGTCAAACACATCCTTGTCGCCTGGCGTTCCGGACAAGCTCACGGTCATGCCGCCGAAGCTATAGGTCGTGCCGCTCGCGTAAGGGACGGCTGTGCCTGCCGGGTAGGTAGTAGAGGCGCCGTTGACCGTGGCTGTAATCGGATAAGCAGACATCGCTGCATTTGGCACCAGCGTATTGGTGGCCGCATCAAAGCTGAATTCCAGCGGACTACCGGCAACCACACTGCCTTGCACGAAAGTCGAATCGACAGAACCGGCGCTGATCTTGCCGGTACCGGTATTGGTGGACGGGACGGATGTACTGATAGGCGCCGCCGCCGCAATTTTTGCCGGATCGGTCGCTGCCACGCTAAAAGCGGATGCGCCGTTTGCAGTCGGCCTTACCAGGTAGTTGTCATTGGCATTCGGCGTACCAGCAGGCATGTCGAACACGACACCGTCCACGGTGACCGGAAGGGTTCCCGTGGTAGTGGCATTGCCGTCGGAAAGACGTGTGATCTTGAAATTGGTGCCGTCAAACCGGACGCTGTAATCGCTGCCGGTCAGCGCATTGACGCCGGTGTTGCCGCCAGTGGTAGGTTCAAAACTCGCGGTCAGCGTACCGTTGCCGGTATTCAGATTGCTAGGCGCCACTGAAGGTGGAGCAACGGTAAAAATATCGCCGCCGGGATTGCCGTTCAGATCCAGGCCCAGTTTGTTTTGATTATTAAACTGCGTCGCCAGGCCTACTGCCACACGCCCCAGCTGATCCTGTGCAACATCGAGTGTATTGGCGCGGAATTGCAGCAAGCCGCCCAGCGACCCGCCCTGGATCGCATTTTCGCCCAACTGGGTAAAAGTGCCATGTGGTCCTGAAATTGCAATTTCCACCCTTTGCGGGTCAGTCGGCGAAGTCGTCGCCTGCAAGACCTGCGCATCTGAACCGAGCACCAGTGGCTGGCCGGTGCCTATCGTAATATTGTAGGCGGAGCCCTGCTTGACAACATTGACATTGACGATCTGGCTCAGCTGCGTCACGAGTTGATCGCGCTGGTCCAGCAAGTCATTTGGAGGCCCATTGCTGGAACCGCCGGCTTCTGCTTTCTGGATGGCGTCATTCAGTTGCGCCAGCCCCTGTGCATAGCCGTTGATGGTGGTAATGCTGCTGGTGATCTGGCCGTTGGTGTCCGAGCCGATTTCATCCAGCCGGCCCTGCAGGCTCTGGAAGCGGGAAGCCAGCGTCTGCGCCTTAGACATGATGTCTGTACGGTTGAACGAGCTTGTAGTGCTGAAGGCACTGAAAAAGTCGCTAACGGCCGGCGACAGGCCAGCAGAAGCATCCGCAACAAGGTTGGCAACCTGTGTAATCTGGCTGGCGTAAGTATCGAGCTGGCTTTTGGACGAAGTAGCTGCATTGACCTGCGTCTGCAGGAATTGGTCATACACACGTTTGACGGTGGCAACCTGCGTGCCCTGCCCTACAAAGCCAAAGCTGTACTGCTGAGCAGCATTGGAAGCCTGCACAACTACCTGGCGGTTATAGCCAGGTGTTGACGCATTTGCAATATTATGACCAGTCGTAGCAATGCCGATCTGGGCGGCCTGTAACGCGCTGGATGCAATGCTATAGATGTTTGACATAATATTGGTGCGTTCTCTCGGGTAACCTACAGTCTAGTTTTCGGCCTGATCCACGAAAACTTTAATAAGCCTTGTCAAACTATCTTATTTTATTGCAAATAAATGTCACGCCGACAAGGTTTGATTGATGATCTTGCTCAGTTTATTTCCATATTGCGGGTCAGTTGCATAACCGGCTTTTTGCAGCCCATAAGCAAAGCTGGTGGCATCCTTGGCATTTGCAATAACATTTTCATAACGAGGGTTCGTCGTCAGCAGTTTTGCATAATCCTTGAAGGCATCGCTATAGGAATCATAGGCCTTGAATTTTTCCACTCTCTTGTGCGCCACGCCGTTGACGTACTCAGTGGTAACGGCATCCACTGTTTTGCCCTTCCAGTCCTTGGTTGCCTTCATGCCAAAAATATTGTGTGTAGCAGTGCCATCGGCGGATTTGATCTCTCTCTTGCCCCAGCCACTTTCCAGCGCTGCCTGGCCTATCATGAACTTGGCCGGGATGCCGGTTTCCTGACTGGCGGCTTCAGCATCGTCCGCCAGCTTGCTCTGGAATTCCCGGACATGGCTCAGCCTGGACGATTTGCCTGAGATATCGGTCACGCCGGCGCTGGCGGTTGTGCTGGCTCGCTGGCTGGTCAGATAAGATTCAATAGCCTTTGCATTGGTGCTGCTGTCGGCAGTGCCTGGTTGCATCATCTTGCTGGCGGCATTGTTCGACAACTGCCGCACCAATGCATCCGCCAGACCCACGCCTTTGCTTGCCATGTTCTGCGACAGCTGCTGGTCCAGCATGGATGTGTACATGCGGGTCTGTTCATTTTCAAAAGGGCTATCCGTCGTTGCGCTGGCCTGCCGCATTGATTTCAACATCATATTCATGAACAGGCCTTCAAACTGCTTGGCAGCGGCCTTCAGTGCGTCCGGCGAATTGTCCTTGGCCGATTGCTTCAGGCTGTCCAGGCTTTTGCTGTCGAAGGCGGCCTTGTCGCTGATGTCTGCGCGAGAAATCATCCTGTGCTCCCGTCCTTAGATAATTTCAAGATCGGCGCGCAAGGCGCCGGAGGCTTTCATCGCCTGCAAAATTGCCAGCAGATCCTGAGGCTTGGCGCCGATGGCGTTGAGAGCCTTGACCACTTCCGCCAGTGATGCGCCGGCTTTCAGCACGACCAGCTGGCCGGCTTCCTTGTTGATGGAAATGGTCGAGTTTGCCGTGGCGGCGGTCTGGCCGCCTGCCAGCGCATTCGGCTGGCTGACGCCATTGTCGGTATTGATGACGACCGACAGGTTGCCGTGTGCCACCGCGCAGGAATCCAGCGTGACCGCCTGGTTCATGACGATAGAGCCGGTGCGGGCATTCAAAATAACCTTGGCCTGCATCTGCGCAGGCGTAACGTCTATGCTTTCCAGATTACCCAGGAAGCTGACGCGCTGGTCATTGGCAACCGGCGCCCTCACCTGTATCACACGGCCATCCAGTGCGGCTGCGGTTTCGGGGCCGAAACGGCGGTTGATCGCGTCGACCACCCGGCTGGCGGTGGAAAAATCGGTGGTATTCAATTCCAGATGGACCAGGTTGCCCTGACCCAGCGGCGACGCAACGGCCCTTTCCACGGTGGCGCCGGCCGAAATACGGCCTACGCTTAAGTGGTTGACCTGCGCCGAACTGCCGTTGGCGGAGGCGCCGACGCCACCGACCACAACGTTACCCTGCGACATGGCGTAGACCTGGCCGTCAACACCTTTCAGCGGCGTCAGCAGCAGTGTACCGCCGCTGAGGCTTTTGGCGTTACCCATAGAGGATACGGTAACATCCAGCACCTGGCCAGGCTGCGCAAACGGCGGCAGCGAAGTGGTGACCATGACTGCCGCCACGTTCTTCAATTGCAGGCTGGTCGCGGCAGGCAGGCTGACGCCCATCTGCTGCAGCATATTGACAACGCTCTGCACGGTAAATGGCGTTTGCGTAGTCTGGTCACCGCTGCCGTCCAGGCCGACAACCAGACCGTAACCGATCAGCTGATTCTGGCGCACGCCCTGGATGCCGGCCAGATCCTTCAGACGTTCAGCATGCGCAACCGGCCCGGCGGCGGCACACGCCAGCCCCAGGCACAGTATCGCCAGCTTGATCAATTTGGAAGGGTTTGCAGCATTCATCATCATCTCATTTACAACTTAACAGCGATCATCATAGCAATCATCACAGCGGAACAAAGCTCAGGAAGAACCTGTTCAGCATCGAATTGATTTCGGCTTTGTCGACTTTGGTCGTAGAACGGTATTCGAAACGGGCATCAGCAACCTGCGTGGACGCAACCACATTGCCGGCAGCGATAGTCCGCGGATTAATAACGCCCGAAAAGCGCACGTACTCAGCACCCTTGTCAAAACCCAGCTGCTTCTCGCCGCTGACCATCAGGTTGCCGTTGGACATGACGTCAATCACCGTCACGGCGATCACGCCGTTAAAGGTATTACTGGAGGTCTGTGCACCCTTGTCGCTGTACTGGTTAGAGCCGCTGCTGGATGCAGTCGCCCTGGACGTAATGGAACTAGGCAAACCCAGCAGCGAAGGCGCGCCGATCGACACGGAACCGGTTTTGCTGCCGGAACTGGCGGCTGTCTTACCTGCCGACGTGTTTTCGCTAATGGAGATTGTCAGCGTATCGCCGACCAGCCTTGCCCGTGCATCTTCAAACAGCGGACGGTAAGAAGCATTCTGAAAAATGGCGCCATTCATTTCACGCTGCGGCAATGCGCTTGGCGGCGTGGCTGTCATCGGCTGGCGCACGATGGGTTCAGGCACAGTGGAACAGGCGCTCAAAACCAGCACTGCAAGAATTTGCGCAAATACTGCGGCTGCGGAAAAGTATGGCAATAATTTCATGGCGAACTCACATTACTCACATTACATTTGAGTCAGACGCTGCAGCATCTGGTCGGAAGTCGTAATCGCCTTGCTGTTGATTTCATATGCGCGCTGCGTCTGTATCATGTTGACCAATTCCTCCGCCACATTGACGTTGGAAGATTCGACATAATTCTGCGCAATAGAGCCGGACCCGTTAGTGCCAGGAGTATTGGTGGCTGGTGCGCCGGAGGCCGATGTTTCGGTGTACAGGTTTTGCCCTAGCGACAGCAGGCCGGTAGGATTGATGAAGGTCGCCAGCTGGATAGAACCTACCTGCGTAGACGCTACTGTGCCCGGCTGCGTCACCGATACTGTGCCGTCCTGTCCGACCGTGATCGTCAGCGCATTGGCGGGAATGGTGATGGCAGGCTGGATTACGTAGCCGCTGGAAGTGACCAGCTGGCCCTGGTTGTCGGTCTGAAAAGAGCCGTCGCGAGTATACGCTGTGGTGCCATCCGGCATCAGCACCTGGAAAAAACCCTCGCCCTGGATGGCCATGTCCTTGCTGCCTGCTGCCTGCAGGTTGCCCTGCGTGTGGATACGCTCGGTAGCAACCGGACGTACGCCGGTACCGATCTGCAAACCAGAAGGAAGCTGCGTCTGCTGCGAACTTTGTGCGCCGGGCTGGCGTATGTTCTGGTACAGCAGATCCTCAAACACCGCGCGTGAGCGCTTGAAACCAGTGGTGCTGACGTTGGCCAGGTTATTACTGATAACGTCCATCTGGGTCTGCTGCGCATCCAGCCCTGTTTTGGCTATCCATAATGAACGTATCATTTTCTTTCTCCTTGTTGCTTCTGCAAATATCCGCTAACACGATTGCTTCAGATTACTGCTTTATTACTATTACTCTGCCTGGCCTTGGTACGGCTTGCCCGCTGCATGCGAACCCACATCCATGCCTTACTTTAACCCAGCCTGGCTTAACTCAAAGTGAGGATCTGATCGGCTTTTGCCGCGTTACTCTCAGCACTCGTCAGCAACTTCATTTGCATTTCGAAGGACCGGCCCAGATTGATCATTGAAACCATTGCCTCAACGATATTGACATTGCTGTTTTCCAGCGTGCCGTCGGCAACGGTGACATTGGCGTCGGCCTGTGCAGGCACGCCGTCCTTGGTCTTGAACAGGCCGTCGTCGCCGCGCACCAGATTATTTTCATCCGGATTAACCAGTTTCAGCCGGCCCAGCACATTGACGGCATTCTGCTGGCCGGTATTGGGGATGCTGGAAACGGTGCCGTCGGCGCCTATCGTCAGATTGACGTCCGGCGGTATTGTGATCGGGCCGGTATCGCCCATGACATTGAGGCCGTTCTGCGTTTGTAGCACACCGTTTTCGTTCAGTTTCAGGCTGCCGCTACGCGTGTAGGCTTCGCTGCCGTCCGGCTGCTGCACGACCAGCCAGCCTTTACCCTGGATCGCAACGTCCAGCGTGCGCCCTGTCATCTGCATGCCGCCCGTGGAAAAATCAGTACCCACAGTGGCATCGACAACAAAGGTACGCGTCGGCAGGCCATCGCTGATGACCGGCACTGCACGGAACGAATCCAGCTGCGCGCGAAATCCGGTGGTGGAAGTATTGGCAAGATTGTTTGAAGTCGTCGCCTGCTGTTCCATGATGTGCTTCGCACCCGTCATCGCGGTATAAATCAAGCGATCCATGTTGCCTCCTCTTCACTTACAGCCAATAATGCGATTCCTGCCGTCCCCGCCATTGCCACCATTGCCCGTTGCTTATCCAATATCATGCAGCGCCCGTTCATCTAGCCTGATTACCTGAGGTTGACCAGCGTCTGCATGATCTGATCTTCAGTCTTGATCGTCTGCGCATTGGCCTGGTAATTGCGCTGTGCAGTAATCATGTTGACGAGTTCGCCAGTCAGATCGGTATTGGAGTCCTCGGTAGCCGACGATGTCAGGCTACCCAGGCCACTGACGGAAGGCGCACCTGACAAAGGAGGACCGGATTCCGATGTTTCCAGCCACTGGTTGTTACCGATGGATTGCAACCCATTGTCATCCGTGAAGTTCGACAAAACTACCTGGCCCAGCACGGCCGTCTGGCCATTGGTGTAGGTACCCAGGATGGTGCCATCCTTGCCGGTGTTGAACTTGGACAATTTGCCCGATGTATAACCATCCTGATGCAGCGCATTCAAGCTATAGTTGGCGCCGAATTGCGTACTGTTGTTGAGGCTAAAAGTAATCGCCTGCGGTGAAGCACCGGCAGCAGATGTTACTGCGCTCAGGTCCATCGGGAAGGTATACAAAGGACTGGTGACCGGAACGCTATTGACCGGATCCAGCTTACCCAGCGTATCAAATGTCAGTTGCGCTATCGGGCCGCCGGGAGCAGTGGCGGCGTCCGGCGGCAACAACTGGCCATCCAGCGTGGAATACACATCCCAGGTACCTACACCTGGCGCAGCCGGCGTCGGCCCGGTTTTTACGTAGAACACCTGCAGGCTGTGCTTGTTACCCAGTGTGTCATAGACGTCCACCGGCTCGGATTGCGTATAGCTGTTGGGATCGGCCGGGTTGAAAGTAGTCACCGTCGGCAGGTCTGCGCGGGAATCCAGATTGATCTGGGTATCCACTTCCGTCGTCACCTTGGGTTCCAGATCCTTGGTATCGATATGCAGCGGCACCGGTGTGCCTGCCAGGATCAGGCCTGTGCTGGATACCGGGTAACCAGTCAGTTGCAGGCCCTGCGCATTGGTAATGAATCCGGTGTCATCCAGATGGAACTGGCCGTTACGCGAATAGCTGATGGCGCCATTGTCCGACATGCGGAAGAAGCCGGCGCCGCTGATCGCGATATCCAGCGGATTATCGGACGGCGTGATATTCCCCTGCGTGAACTGCTGCGCAATCGCTGCTACTTTCACGCCGATACCTACCTGCCCTGCTCCCGAGCCATTCAGGGAATTTGCATAGACGTCGGCAAACTGCGCCTGCGCTGCCTTGAAGCCTACTGTCTGCGCATTGGCGATGTTGTTGCCGATGACGTCCAATGATTTGGAAGATGCGTTCAGGCCGCTCAAGCCTTGTCCAAAACCCATGATTAACTCCCTTTAATTTGCGTACCGGCCGGCACGCTGATAATTCAAAAGAATATTCAAAAAATATTCAAAAAAAATAAAATAAATAACTGATCAGCAAACCCGCTGATCAATACACCTGCATCACGTCAGACAACCCGATCTCGCCGATGTTGGCGACCGACAGCTTGACGCCGGAAGTGCTGGACGACACGCTGGATACCACGCCGAATCCCAGCGAAGTAGAATCCACCGATTTTCCTGCTGCCGTTGCAGAAATTTCAAAGGTATAGGAACCGTCCTTGGCAGTGGTGCCGGCATCGGTCTTGCCGTCCCACGTCAGCGCATTGACGCCGGCGTTCATCGCGCCCAGGTCTTGTTTGCGGACGACTGCGCCGGTAGAGTCCTTGATGGTGACCGTCACATCGCTGACGTCTTGCGGCAGGCTGACGCCGTAGATGGCAGCGCTCGGGCTGTCGTCGGCGGTGCCGGTTTTAGCCAGCGTCATTGCCGAACCGGCGGCGAGCACACCATGGTTGATCATGCCGGCGGCCTGCAGGATCTGCGCCGACTGCATGTTGGTGCCCAGCGCCTGCACGGTCGTGTTCAGCTTGTCAATACCGGTCACGGTAGACAATTGCGCCAGTTGCGTTGTGACCTGCGCATTGTCCATCGGATTCAGCGGATCCTGGTTTTGCATTTGCGTGACCAGCAGCTTCAGGAAGGTATCCTGCGCATCCTGCGTCGTATTGGTAGTAGTGGATTTTGTACCGTTCATTGCCGCCAGCAAAGCTGGATCGACGGCGCCTGGGGCTTGTACTGACATTTTGTTTACCTTTTAAGCTTATTGACCGATAGTCAGGGTTTTCAACAGCATGGTTTTGGCGGAATTCATTGTTTCAACATTGGTCTGATAAGAGCGTGAAGCGGAAATCATGTTGACCATTTCTTCCACTACGTTGACATTGGGCATAGCCACATAACCCTTTTCATCTGCCAGCGGATGCTTGGGGTCGTACACCAGTTTGGCGGGTGTGCTGTCTTCAACAATCTCCTTGACCGCGACACCGGTGGAAGGCGTGCCGGCCAGCGGCGTTGCGCTGAACACAACCTGCTTGGCTTTGTAGGGCTGGCCATTGGAACTGGTGACGCTGTCGGCATTGGCAAGATTGCTGGAGACCACATTCAGGCGCTGCGACTGCGCGCTCATTGCGGAACCGGCGACATTAAAAACATTAAATAGCGACATAATGATTACCCTTGAATGGCGGCGAGCATGCCTTTGATCTGACCGTTGATCATCGTCAGGCTGGCTTCATAACGCAGCGCATTGTCGGTGAACTGGTTTTGCTCAACGTCCATGTCCACCGTGTTGCCGTCAATCGCGCCCTGTATCGTGCCGCGGTACTGCGGCTGGCCGCCACCCGTGCTGCCCTTGATGTCAAGATGCTGCGGCGAAGTCTTGCTTAGCTCGGACGCCGCCGGAT
This sequence comes from Undibacterium sp., assembly GCA_043726505.1. Taxonomy (GTDB): domain Bacteria; phylum Pseudomonadota; class Gammaproteobacteria; order Burkholderiales; family Burkholderiaceae_D; genus Undibacterium. The sequence goes on from JAYSKH010000349.1 coordinate 12,507, forward strand.
TGCCATTGCTGGCGCCAGTATTGGCGCGACCCAGCGCATTGCTCATCGCGGACGCAAAATCAATGTCTTTGGCTTTATAATTAGGCGTATCCGCATTTGCGATATTGGATGCAATCAATTGCTGCCGCTCGCCGCGTATGCTCAGGGCAGTCGTTTGAAAGCGCAGATAATCGTCAAGCTTGCTCACCATAATTTCCTCCCTATTTCCTTACCGCAAACTGCCTGTACTGCTGGCTGCCTGAACGGTTTTCGATACCTTGCATGTTAAGTACCCGGCCTCAAGCTTGATCGGTAGATAAAGACCGCAAAAACCTGTCTGTTCAATGGTTCAAATCGGCACTCAAATCATAGAATCTAGCCATACCGCCTGCCCCCTGTCATGAGGCGAGTTGTCAGGCAAATCAGGCATTTAGTATTAAGGCAAGATCGAAGGTCAACATGAAAAAACTATGCGCATTGGTATTGATGGCAATTTGTCCATTTGCGTGGTCGCAGGCCGTTGCGCCGGCGCAGGATAAGGCCGCCGTCCGGCAAGCCGCAGAAGAGTTCCTGAAAACCCAGTCTATCGGACAACCCGGCGAAGTCAATATCAGCCTTGGCCAGATAGATAGCCGGCTGAACCTGGCTGCGTGCGTCAATCTCGTACCTTTCTTGCCACAAGGCAGTAAGCCATGGGGCAAGATTAGCGTCGGGGTGCGCTGTACCGCGCCGGTGTCGTGGACTATCTATATGAGCGCCAACGTGCAGGTAACGGGTGACTACTATGTTGCCTCTGGTGCAATCTCCCAAGGCCAGGTGATTACTGCGGCAGACCTGAGCAAGGTCAAGGGCGATTTGTCCAGCCTGCCATCGGTTGCCGTCACCAGCCCCGCCCAGGCAATAGGCAGGACGATGTCGATGTCGGTTGTGTCAGGTAGTTTGTTGCGTATAGACAATCTTCGTAGCGCCCCTGTGATACAACAAGGACAATCCGTCAGGGTAACCAGCAAAGGCACAGGCTTCCAGGTTTCCACCGACGCGCTGGCGCTGAATAATGCTGGCGAAGGCCAGATTGTAAAAGCCAGGACACTGTCCGGCGCGGTGCTAAGCGGCGTCGCAAAAGCAGGCGGATTGGTAGAAGTAACGTATTGAAAGATATGTGCCTAAAAGTAACAAACAGGTAAAAGCCCATGCGTTCCCATAGAGCCAGCGAAATATTTCCGCAAGTAATGTTAAAGTTTGAAATAACACAGCCGATATACATGCTGTAGATGTATATGAATCCCATACGTGAGGGTAACGCTGTGAAAATTGATGACTCATTGAAAAAAGCCGGAGCACTGCCAACAAGCAGTCCGGCGCAAGCCCGTACCGACAAGACTGCCGATAAGGCAGAGGTTGCTACAACGCCGTCCCACAGTGTGCAGATTTCGAATTTGTCGACACAGTTGCAGGGTGTGCAAAGTGCACAGGCCAGCAATGGCGTGTTTGCGACCAAGAAGGTGGATGAAATCAAGCAGGCAATTTCAGAGGGCCGCTTCCAGGTCAACTCTGAAAAGGTCGCTGACGGACTCCTGGATACCGTTAAAGACCTGTTAAATTCTAGAAAACGCTGAAAATGAACACGACGATCAATAGTCTGCATCAATGCCTCGAAGAAGAAGTAAAAGCGATGGCATCTTTGGCTGAATTGCTGGAGAAAGAGCAGGCTGCGCTCGTCGGTGGAAAAGTGGATGATCTGTCCAAAGTGACCGTCAATAAAGTACGCGTCATCACGGACATTTCTGAACTGGAAAAAATTCGCGCCAGACAGCTGATGAATCTGGGCTTCAAGGCCGACAAGACAGGCATGCAGGCGTGGCTGAAACAGGTGCCAGCAGAATCCGACACAGGGCGCTGCTGGGCGAAGCTGCTGGAAATTACCAGCAAGGCGAACGAAAGCAACCGCACCAACGGCATCCTGATCAACAAGCACATGAATTACACGCAAGGTGCGCTGAAGATACTGCAGCAAAATGATCCGGTAGCCACCACCGGCTCACTCTACGGCCCTAGCGGCCACACCACAATCGGCGCCTCATCCGGCCGCGGCTTCGCTGCGCGCTAATTTATTCCGTTTAGCTGATTTATTTTGTTTAGCTTGACTCGCTGCTGTACGCGCGTGATCAAGGCCCGTGCATCGCATCCGTTTGGCTGAATATTCCCTGCTCGCCAGGATCAATAGCCATCGCCAGCGCCATTAGCATGTGAGACTTTGGGTCAGCCGACGTGGCCTGCACGTAGAAAATACATAAACGGGCATCTGAACCGGCACTGCCTGCATCGCAGCTGCAATGCGCAATTAGTTCCGTGCTGAAGAAGCTGGGGCTGGTGTTAGAGCCGGGGTTGGCGTTGCGATTGTAGTTGCAGTTGCAGCCGGCGCAGGCGTTTTCTTTTCCGGCGCAGCGACAGGAACATCCACCGCAGTATCCGGCAGCAAGGCCAGTATGGTGACGGTGACGCGACGATTCCTGGAACGTCCGTCTGGAGTATCGTTAGGACTCACAGGCTGCTTCGGCCCCTGCCCCACGGCAGTCAGCCGACCTTCATCCACGCCGTTTTCAGAAAACAGCCTCACGACGGTACTGGCCCGCACGGCAGACAATTCCCAGTTTGATGGGAAAATCGGATTTTTGATCGGCAGATTATCGGTATGCCCTTCCACCTGGATCGCGTGGTTATCGCTTTTAAGTACCGATGCAATCGCCTTCAGCGCCTGGCTGGAATCTTCGGTCAGCTTGGCTTCACCAGGCGCAAACAACACGCTGGCATTGATATCGATCGTCACGCCGCGGCTGGTCTGCGTGACCCGCACCTTGCCTTCGCGCACCAGCGGCTCCAGCACTGCCAGGATGTCTCTGGCAACGCCGGTCATCTGCTCACGCTCCTTGTGCAGCGCCTCGGTGTTTTTTCTGACGATAGGTAGCGGATCAAGTCTGATAGTCGGCGAAGGAGGCGTCTCGGGCTGCTTGGTGGTCGTGGTAATCAGCACCTTGCCGAAGGCGCCGGTCAGCGCATTTGACAGCACCCTGTATTTTCCCTCATTGAGGGACGAGATCGCATACATGACAACGAAGAACGCAAACAGCAGTGTAATGAAGTCGGCATAGGACACCAGCCAGCGGTCGTGGTTTTCCGGCTCTTCGTGATATTTTTTGCGCGCCATGTGGATACCCGGCTTTAAGCTTGGCGGTGGTTGGCCAAACGCTCTTCCACGATGCGCGTGCTGTCACCCAATGCGATGCTGAAGAAGATATCCGCCAGCATTTCCCTGCGCGTTACTTCACGTATGACGATTTCCTTGAGCTTGTTGGCGACTGGGATAAAAAACAGATTGGCCAGGCCGACGCCGTAGATCGTCGCCACAAACGCCACCGCAATACCGCCGCCCAGCTTGCTAGGGTCAGTCAGATTTTCCATCACATGAATCAGGCCCAGCACCGCGCCCAGAATACCGACAGTAGGCGAATAGCCGCCGGCAGATTCCCACACCTTGACTGCCTGCCGCTGCTCCATTTCATACAGCGAGATGTCGACATCCAGT
>JAYSKH010000350.1:0-25587 GCA_043726505.1 Undibacterium sp.
CCTGTCGTCGCAAGGGTTTGAAGGCCGCTTCGGCCTGTATGAGGCTATCGACCATACGCCATCCAGAATGGTGCGCGGCCAGAACCATGTGGTGATCAAATCCTTCATGTCGCATCACCAGGGCATGGGCTTTTTATCGCTCGCTTACCTGCTGCTGGATAAACCGATGCAGAAGCGCTTTGAATCCTATCCTCTATTTCAAGCAACGATGCTGTTGCTGCAAGAAAAAATACCGAAAGCAACCGCCTATTATGCCAACACCACTGAACTGGCCGACATCCGCACAGCTACCGATGGACTCGATATGCCGATGCGCATCATGACGCGTAGCGATACGCGGGTGCCGGAAATACAGCTGCTTTCCAATGGCCGCTACCATCTGATGCTGACCAATTCCGGCGGCGGCTACAGCCGCTGGAAAGACCTGGCGATCACCCGCTGGCGCGAAGACAGTACCCGCGACCACTGGGGCAGTTTCTGTTATGTGCGCGACCTGGCGGATGGCAGCTTCTGGTCCACGGCCTACCAGCCAACGCTGAAGCAGCCCGACAGCTATGAAGTCAATTTCTCCGAAGGCCGCGCAGAATATCGCCGGCGCGATGGCGGCATAGAACTGCATACTGAAATTGTCGTATCGCCGGAAGACGATATAGAACTGCGCCGCACCCACGTTACCAACCGTTCGCGCATGCGCAAGGTCGTGGACGTGACCAGCTATTCTGAAGTAGTGCTGGCGCCGGCCACTGCCGATGCCGCTCATACCACGTTCAGCAATCTGTTCATACAGACAGAAATATTGCCGGACAAAAAAGCTATCCTGTCCACCAGGCGGCCGCGTTCGCTGGGACAGCAGATGCCCTGGATGCTGAGCGTGATGTCTGTGCATGGCCTGGCGGATGGCGAAGTGGCGCAGATGTCGTTTGAAACCGACCGAGCACGTTTTATCGGCCGGGGCAACACCGTTGCCGCGCCGCTGGCGTTGCAGGAAACGGCGGCGCTGTCGGGCGGCCAGGGTTCTGTACTGGATCCGGTAGCGGCGATCCGCTGCCAGCTTACGCTGGAACCTGGCCAGACCGTCATTGTAGATATGGTGACGGGCGCCAGCGACACACGTGCCGACGCACTGCATCTGGTGGACAAATACCGTGACCGGCATCTGGCGGACCGCGTATTTGAACTGGCATGGACGCACAGCCATGTGGTGCTGCGCCAGCTCAATGCCAGCGAAGCGGATGCACAGTTGTTCAGCAGATTGGCCAATTACGTCATCTACGCGAATGCACTGCTGCGCGCCGATGCCAGCATCCTGATGAAAAACCGCCGAGGCCAGTCCGGCCTGTGGGGGTATGCGATTTCAGGCGATTTGCCGATAGTGCTGGTACAGATCAAGAGTTCCGAAAATATCGACCTGGTACGCCAGTTGATACAGGCGCATGCATACTGGCGGCTGAAGGGCCTGGCCGTGGACCTGGTGATCTGGAATGAAGACCATGCGAGCTATCGCCAGATCCTGCAGGACCAGATCATGGGGATGATTGCTTCCGGCACGGAGGCACAGTCCATCGACCGGCCAGGCGGCATCTTCGTACGCTTTTCGGAGCAGATGTCGAATGAAGACAGGATACTGATGCAGTCGGTGGCACGCGTGATACTTAGTGACGCCGGCGGTTCGCTGGCCGAGCAGGTAAACCGCAGGCACGCGCCGGAAACCAAAATACCGCTGCTGGTTGCACAGCGCAAGGCAGACGACAGGGTTGTTGACTATAGAGAAGACCCGGCTCAAGCTGCAACCAAAGAGCTGATCCTGTTCAACGGCCTGGGTGGCTTTACGCCGGATGGACGCGAATATGTGATCAGCACGCAGCCGGGCAATGCCCGCGCGGAGAACAACGTGACGCCGGCGCCGTGGGTCAATGTGCTGGCCAACCCGCAATTCGGCACGGTTGTGTCGGAAAGCGGGCAGTCCTATACCTGGGGCCAGAATGCGCATGAATTCAGGCTGACGCCGTGGAATAACGATCCGGTATCGGACCCCAGCGGCGAAGTGTATTACCTGCGGGACGAAGAAAGCGGCCATTTCTGGTCGCCGACGTCGCTGCCGTGCAAGGGGCAGGGTAGCTACACCACGCGGCATGGCTTTGGCTACAGCGTCTTTGAACATGTCGAAAACGGTATCCATTCCGAACTGCTGATGTATGTGGCGCTGGATGCGTCGATCAAATATTCGGTACTGAAAATACGCAATGTGTCCGAAGGCACGCGCAAGCTGTCGGCTACCGGCTATGTGGAATGGGTACTGGGTGATCTGCGGCCTAAATCGCTGATGCACGTGGTTACTGAGGTGGATGCGTCTACTGGCGCGCTGTTTGCCCGCAATTCCTACAATACCGAGTTTGCCGACCGCATCGCTTTCTTTGACGTTGATGCAGCCACGCGCAGCTATACCTGCGACCGCACTGAATTTATAGGCCGCAACAACTCGCTGCAAAATCCTGCGGCAATGGGCCGGGTGCGTCTGTCCGGCAAGGCGGGAGCAGGGCTCGATCCTTGTTCTGCATTGCAGGTGCCGTTTGAACTGGCGCCGCAGCAGGAGCGCGAAATCGTGTTCATGCTGGGCGTGACGGGCCGCCGCAGCGAAGACGTCAGCAGCCTGGTGCACCGTTACCGTGGCGCCGCTGCCGCCCACGATGCAATGGACAAGGTCAATACGCACTGGAAGCATGTACTGGGCGCGGTGCAGGTGCGCACGCCCGATCCGGCGCTGAATGTGCTGGCCAACGGCTGGCTGATGTACCAGACTATCGCCTGCCGTCTGTGGGCACGCAGCGGCTTCTACCAGTCCGGCGGCGCTTTCGGCTTCCGCGACCAGTTGCAGGATACGATGGCGCTGGTGCATTCCGAGCCGCATCTGATGCGCGACCATCTGCTGTTGTGCGCGGCCCACCAGTTTGTGGACGGCGATGTACAGCACTGGTGGCATCCACCTATGGACCGCGGCGTGCGCACGCATTGCTCTGACGATTACCTGTGGCTGCCGCTGGCGACGCACCGCTATATCGTCAGTACCGGCGATATCGGCGTGCTGAAAGAAACCGCGCATTTCCTGGATGGCCGCCAGGTTAATCCGGATGAGGATTCGTATTACGATCTGCCGCTGCGTTCTGCAGATACAGCCGACCTGTATCAGCATTGTGTGCGCGCCATCCAGCGTGGCCTGCGTTTCGGCATCCATGGCTTGCCGCTTATCGGCTCCTGCGACTGGAACGACGGCATGGACAAGGTCGGCGAACACGGCAAGGGAGAAAGCGTGTGGCTGGGCTTCTTCCTGTACGAAGTGCTGACGCTGTTTGCCGAAGTGGCCGACATACGCGAGGACGCCGCGTTTGCGCAGCAGTGCCGCAGCGAGGCTAAAACTCTGCAGCACAATCTGGAACAGCAGGCCTGGGACGGAGACTGGTACCGTCGCGCGTATTTTGATGACGGCACGCCGCTGGGATCGTCGGAAAACCCTGAATGCCAGATCGACTCCATCTCTCAAAGCTGGGCTGTACTGTCCGGTGCGGGCGAGGATAAACGTGTCAGGCACGCGATGGAAGCCGTCAATGAAAGGCTGGTAAAACGCGAACACGGGCTGGTGCAACTGCTGGACCCTCCATTCGACAAATCAGAGCTGAATCCCGGTTATATCCGTGGCTATGTGCCCGGTGTGAGGGAAAACGGCGGCCAGTACACGCATGCGGCGGTATGGACGGCAATGGCCTTTGCCAAGCTCGGCGACCATGAGCGCGCGTGGGAACTGCTGAACATGATCAACCCCGTCAATCATGCTAAGACCGCTGCGGACGTTGCTTTGTACAAGGTTGAACCTTATGTGGTGGCCGCAGACGTCTACGCGGTTGCGCCGCACATAGGCCGTGGCGGCTGGACGTGGTACACCGGCTCATCCGGCTGGATGTACCGGCTGATTGTGGAATCGCTGCTGGGACTGACGCTGAAGACCGACAGGCTGAGTATCAACCCTTGCCTGCCTGCCGACTGGACTTCCTTCAAGCTCGCTTACCGCTATCAGGATACGACCTACCAGATTGTGGTAGTGCAGTTGGAGGCAACGGATCCGGCTGCTGGCGGGGATGCGGCGCTGGCAGGTGTGATGGTGGACGGCGTGATGCAGCCTTCTTCGGAAATCAGGCTGGTCAATGACAGGGAGGAGCATCAGGTCGCCATCAGGATAGCTGCACCGGCTGCGATGCCGCCGGATGTGCTGGCAAATGCAGGCGGAGAAACGGCTGTTGGGTCTGCAACAGGGGCAACTTCGGGGCCTGCATCAGCGGCCATCGAAGTGCCGGCGTCTCGCTGATAGAGTGGATTGCATGTCTCCGTCCTGCTGCCTGATGCGATTTCGGGCCGTAGGGCGGAGATTTCTGGTTACTGCAGACAGCTTTCTTAACAATATGAAGGGGAAGTTTACATTCGTTTATTCAGGAGTTACTAGTCGTTACTAGTCGTTACGTAGTAGATTTCACTTGCTGTCATAATTCTTGCCAGAACTCAATTTTCTGCTTTTTAGCTATGCGGTTCCTTATATAAATAATAAAATTGGCAGCCATAGCATCGTCTGCTAGGATTCGCCAGCAGTCTTCCCCCAGCGGGATCCGGAATTTCGGATCCAGGCCAGACCCCGGAAGCAGTATTCGCTGGACCTCCGCCCGCAAAGCTCTTGAGTAGACCAAGGGCGCTGGCCTGCTCCTGGCATGAAAATCTGACCCCTATTGCCCAAACCTCGCCGGCATGATCCGGCATACAAGGATAACGATGGATTCGCATGATAACGCGCAAGGAGTATCACGTCCGGCTACCAATTCGCCGGCGGACTCCGCACCTTTGGCCAAAAAAAGCGGCCGTTCTTATAAAGGGATAGTGCTGGCCCTGGTCGGGCTGGTCGCGCTGGGCGGTTTGACCTGGTATCTGACGCACCGCGACCAGGCCGGCGGCGGCAAACCTGGTGCAGGTGGTCCCGGCGGCGCAGGCGGCAGGGGCGCTCCACCGACGACGGTAGGCGTTGCCACGGCAGAGCGTGCGGATATCCCGGTAGTGCTGGAGGCACTGGGCACCGTTACTGCGGCTGCAACCGTCACCGTGACACCGCAGGTCAGCGGTGTTCTGCAGCAGGTGCTGTACCGTGAGGGCCAGATGGTCAAGGCCGGCCAGGTGCTGGCCGTTATCGATCCGCGCCAGTTTGAGTTATCGCTGATGCAGGCAACCGGACAGCGCCAGCGCGATGAAGCGCAGCTGGAAAATGCGCGGCTGACGCTGAAGCGCTATCGTACCTTGCTGGACCAGGATTCCATCGCCCGCCAGGATGTGGATACACAGGATTCGCTGGTCAAGCAGCTGGAAGGTACCGTGCTGACTGATAAGGCAGCGGAAGGCACTGCGCGCCTGAACCTCGGTTATACCAAGGTGATTGCGCCCGTCAGCGGCAGGGTAGGCTTGCGCGTAGTAGACGTCGGCAACGTCGTCAGCAGCGGTGACGCCAATGGCGTGGCAGTGATTACACAAATCTCCCCGATAGACGTGGAATTTGCTATACCGCAGGACCAGGTTCCTGAAGTGCAAATGCGTACGATGGGTGCGCATACCGACAGTGCAGATCAGCAGGTGGCGCAGGTTGCACATACCTCGCGCGATCAGGCTGGTGGTGATAAAGCTGCCGGAAAACGCCGCTCCGCCGACAGTGGCAAAGGCGTAAAAGACGGTAACAAAGAGGCTAAAGGCGGCAAGGAAGACAAGGGCGGCAAAGATGGCGCCAGGGTTGCACCGTTGCAGGCTACCGCGCTCGATCGCAGTCGCATAAATGCGCTGGATGACGGCCGTTTCCTGGCGATGGACAACCAGGTGGATACGCAGACCGGCACCGTCAAGGCCAAGGCCCGCTTCCCGAATGAAAATTTTAAACTATTCCCTAGTCAATTTGTTAATGTCCGGCTGCTGCTGCGCACGATCAAGGACACAATCGTCGTACCTGTCACTGCATTGCGCCACAGCGCCAAAGGCGACTTCGTCTATGTGCTGAATACGGCAGACCGCACAGTGGAATTGCGTCCGGTTACCCGCGGCCAGGGCACTGTCGAGAAGATTGAAATCACTTCCGGCCTGAAACTGGGTGAAAAAGTCATCACCGAAGGTGCCGACCGCCTGAAAGACGGCGCGAAAGTTACCTTGCCGGGCGACCGTCCGGTAGGCAAAGGCGGCGCAGCCGGCGCCGGTGAAAAAGGCAAGGGCAAACATGGCAAGCCGGGCGCTGATGCAGCATCTGCTCCTGCTGCCACGGCCGACGCCGCGGGTGGTTCCTCAGCCACAGCGACCCCGGCATCCAATGCGGATGCAACAGCAGCCTCGGGTGCAGCGAGCGGCGAACATCGCCATCGCCGCCGCCAGGAGGCCAGTGCACAATGATCAGGCGTACGAATAAGCCAGTGGGCAGTACAGAGGACGCAAAGGGCTATTCATCATGAATCCATCACGTCCGTTTATCATGCGCCCGGTGGCGACTTCGCTGCTGATGGTGGCGATTGTGCTGGCCGGCTTCATGGGTTTCAAATTCATGCCGCTGTCGGCGCTGCCGCAAGTAGATTTCCCTACCATACAGGTGCAGACGCTTTATCCGGGCGGTAGTCCGGAAGTCATGAGCCAGACCGTGACTGCGCCGCTGGAGCGCCAGTTTGGCCAGATGGCGGGCCTTGCCCGCATGAGTTCGACCAGCGCTTCAGGCGTGTCCATCATCACGCTGCAGTTCGGCCTGGGCCAGACGCTGGACGTGGCGGAGCAGGAAGTGCAAGCCGCGATCAATGCCGGCGGCTCGCTGCTGCCGGCCGATCTGCCGGCGCCGCCTGTGTATGCCAAGGTCAACCCGGCCGACGCGCCGGTGATGACGCTGGCCATCACCTCCGACACACTGCCGCTGACGGAAGTACAGAATATCGTCAATACCCGCTTGGCGCTGAAAATGAGCCAGGTCAACGGCGTGGGCCTGGTCAGCCTGAGTGGCGGCCAGAGGCCGGCCGTGCGGATACAGGCGGATACGCGGGCGCTGGCCTCCTACGGGCTGGGCCTGGATACGCTGCGCACCGCAATTTCTTCGGCCAATGCCAACAGCGCCAAGGGCAGCTTTGACGGCCCTACGCGGCTGTATACCATCAATTCCAACGACCAGCTGCTGGCGGCGGATGAATACAAAAAACTGATCGTTGCTTACCGCAACGGTGCACCAGTGCGCGTGAAAGATATCGCGCAGGTCGTGGACAGTGCCGAAAACGTCAAGCTCGGCGCCTGGTCCGGCATGACGCCGGCGATCATCCTGAATGTGCAGCGCCAGCCCGGCGCCAACGTGATTGCTACCGTGGACGCCATCAAGGCGCGCCTGCCGGAACTGACAGCTTCGCTGCCGGCCGGCCTGAAGGTCGACGTCTTGAGCGACCGCACGACCGGTATCCGCGCCTCCGTCGAGCATGTGGAGATCGAGCTGATACTGGCCGTGGTGCTGGTGGTGCTGGTTATTTTTGCCTTTCTGCATAGCGTGCGCGCCACCATCATTGCCAGCCTGGCAGTGCCGATTTCGCTGATCGGTACCTGCGGTGTGATGTACCTGTTGGGTTATAGCCTGAACAACCTGAGCCTGATGGCGCTGACAATTGCGACCGGCTTCGTCGTCGATGACGCGATTGTCATGATAGAAAATATCGCGCGTTATGTGGAGGAGGGCGAATCACCGATGGAAGCGGCTCTGAAGGGGGCTTCGCAGATCGGTTTTACCATCATTTCTCTGACGGTATCACTGATCGCGGTATTGATCCCGCTGCTGTTCATGGGCGACGTGGTAGGACGCCTGTTCCGCGAATTTGCGATTACCTTGTCTATCACGATCCTGATTTCCGCCGTCGTGTCACTGACGCTGGTGCCGATGATGTCTGGCCGCTGGCTGGAAAAACATGAAGGCCCAACCGAGAAAAAGCCTGCCAGCGATAAAAGCTTCGGCGCGCGCATGCAGCGCTTTTTCGATGGCGTAATGGTCAAATACGATCGCGGCCTGAGCTGGGTGCTGGACCGGCAAGCGCTGACGCTGATGGTGGCGCTGGCGACGCTGGTGCTGACTGCGCTGCTGTATATGTGGATACCAAAAGGTTTGTTTCCGGTCCAGGACACCGGCCAGCTTCAGGCCCGCATAGAAACCGAGCAGTCGGTATCGTATGCCCGCATGAGCGAGTTGCAGCAGGCCGCGGCCAAGGAAATACTAGGCGACCCCGACGTGGAATCTCTGAGTTCCCTGGTCGGCGTGGATGCCGCCAACAATACGATGCTGCATACCGGCAGCATGCTCATCAACCTGAAGCGCAAGCGCAGCGGCAGCCAGGAAGAAACGATGGCACGCCTGCGTGAGCGCGTGCGGCAGGTAGCCGGCGTGACGCTGTATCTGCAACCTACGCAGGATCTGACCATCGATGCGGAAACCGGCCCTACGCAATACCGGGTATCGCTGACCGGCGCCGATACTGCCACCGTGACGGAATGGGCTACCAAGCTCAGCCAGCAACTGCAGAAAAACGTCAAGCAGGTCAGGAACGTCGTGTCGGATGCCGGCGCTACCGGTGCCGCAGCCTATATCAACGTAGACCGCGATACCGCGTCGCGGCTGTCCATCACGTCATCATCTATCGACGATGCGCTGTACAGCGCTTTCGGCCAGCGCATCGTGTCGACGATCTTTACCGAAACCGACCAATACCGCGTGATCCTGGAAGCCAAGCCGGACCAGCTGACCACGCCGGAAAACCTCGGTACGCTGCAGTTGCGCACCGGCTCAGGCAAGGCAACGCCGCTGTCTGCAATTGCCACCATCACCGAACGCGCGTCTCCTTTGCAGATTACCCACGTGGCGCAATATCCCGCAACGACGATGGGCTTTGATACCGCAGAGGGTGTGTCACTGGGCAATGCCGTGGATGCGATCAAGCAGGCTGCGCTGGACATCAAGCTGCCGCCTAGCGTTACGCTGACCTTCCTCGGCGCCGCCGGCGCCTACCAGGCTTCGCTGACCAACCAGCTGTGGCTGATTCTGGCGGCGGTGGTGTGCGTGTATATCGTGCTGGGCGTGCTGTATGAAAGCTATATCCATCCGCTGACTATTCTGTCCACGTTGCCTTCTGCCGGTGTCGGCGCCTTGCTGGCGCTGATGATCAGTGGTCAGGATTTGGGCGTCATCGGCATTATCGGCATTATCCTGCTGATCGGTATTGTGAAGAAAAATGCGATCATGATGATCGATTTTGCCATCGATGCAGAACGCAACGAGAAAAAACCTGCGCGCGAGGCGATCCATCAGGCGGCGCTGCTGCGCTTCCGCCCCATACTGATGACAACGCTGGCGGCGCTGTTTGCCGCGCTGCCACTGATGTTCGGCTGGGGTGAAGGCGCGGAATTGCGCCGTCCACTTGGCCTGGCCATTTTTGGCGGCTTGATCGTCAGCCAGATGCTGACGCTGTTTACGACGCCTGTCATCTACCTGGGCTTCGACAACCTGGCGCAGCGCTGGTCGCGCTGGCGCGGTGAGCAAGCGCCCGCAGGGCCGCAAAAAGCAGTGCTGCTGTCCAGCCCACCGGCCAACGGCGGACTGAAGGGAAGGGACGCAGAGTGAACCTGTCCGGACCTTTTGTAAGGCGGCCGGTCGGCACGATATTGCTGACGATAGGGATTGCGCTGGCAGGCATAGGCGGTTTTTTCGTGCTGCCCGTGTCTCCATTGCCGCAGGTGGATTTCCCCGTTGTCTCTGTCAGCGCGAATTTGCCCGGCGCCAGCCCGGATACGATGGCGACCAGCGTCGCCACGCCGCTGGAACGGCGCCTGGGCGTGATTGCCGGCGTCAACGAGATGACTTCGTCCAGCGGCAATGGCTCGACGCGGATCAGCCTGCAATTTGACCTGAACCGCCAGATCGATTCCGCCGCGCGCGAAGTGCAGGCCGCTATCAATGCTTCCCGCGTGGATTTGCCGGCGACCTTGCGCAGCAATCCTACCTACCGCAAGGCTAATCCTTCCGATGCGCCGGTCATCATCCTGGCGCTGACATCGAAAACCCGTACTCCGGGCCAGATCTACGAAGCCGTTTCCAACCTGGTGCAGCAAAAGCTGGCGCAGGTGCAAGGCGTGGGCGACGTGGAATTGGGCGGCGGTTCACTGCCCGCGGTAAGGGTGGAGCTAATCCCGTATGCGCTGAATCACTACGGCCTCAGCATGGAAGATGTGCGTACGGCCATCCAGTCCAGCGCCGCCAACAGGCCCAAGGGCTCGCTGGAGGGCGAAGGCCGCAGGTTGCAGATCTATTCTCAGGCCAGTGACACGACCGGCGGCCGCAGTGCGGCGGATTACCGCGGGCTGGTGGTTGCATGGCGTAATGGTTCCGCAATCCGCCTGGAAGATGTAGCCAAGGTCATAGACGGTGTTGAGGATACACATACGCTGGGCCTGTTTAATGGCGAGCCGGCGGTGGTCGTGCTGATTACCCGCCAGCCGGGTGCCAACGTGATTGAAACGGTGGACGGCGTACGCGCCTTGCTGCCCAGCCTGCGCGCGCAGTTGCCGCAGGATATAGATATGCAGGTTGCGTCTGACAGCACCAACTCCATCCGTGCATCGTTGAAAGAGATCGAGATCACGCTGCTGATTTCCATTGCACTGGTGGTGGTCGTTGTCAGCGCTTTTCTGCGCAGCGCGCGCGCTACCATTATTCCTGCGGTTGCCACCATCGTGTCGCTGCTGGGTACGTTTGGCGTGATGTATTTGCTGGGCTTTAGCCTGAACAACCTGAGTCTGATGGCGCTGACGGTTGCCACCGGCTTTGTCGTGGATGATGCCATTGTGGTGCTGGAAAATACCAGCCGGCACATAGAGCAGGGCATGGACCGCATGCAGGCGGCATTGCTGGGTGCGCGCGAAGTCGGTTTTACCGTGTTGTCGATCAGCGTGTCGCTGGTGGCGGTATTTATTCCCCTGCTGTTCATGGGGGGGCAGGTAGGCCGGCTGTTCCGCGAGTTTGCGGTGACCTTGTCGGTATCGGTCATGATCTCATTAATAATTTCGCTGACCACGACGCCGATGATGTGCGCGTGGTTCCTGAAGTCGGAAAAGGACAGCCACGGCAAGCCGCCCGGACGGGTCGCACGTTGGTTTGAAGCCGGCTTCCAGCGCATCCACAATTCCTATCACACCAGCCTGGACTGGGCACTGGACCATAAATGGCTGATGATGCTGATTCTGGTAGCAGTCGTTGGCATGAACGTTTACCTGTTCGCGGCGGCGCCCAAGGGTTTCTTCCCACAGCAGGATACGGGGCAGCTTAACGGCGGCATGCGGGCGGACCAGAGCATCTCCTTTCAGGCGATGCAGGGTAAACTGCGCCAGCTGGTGGACGTCATCAAGAAAGATCCGGCGGTGGATACCGTGGTCGGCTTTACCGGCGGCAGCCGCGCTGGCGGCGGCTTCATGTTTGTCAATTTGAAGCCGGTGTCGCAGCGCAAGGATGGTGGCCAGGCAGTGATTGCGCGGTTGCGGCCCCAGCTTGCAAAAGTCACCGGCGTCAGCCTGTTCCTGAATCCTGTGCAGGATCTGCGCATGGGCGGCAGGCAAAGCAACTCGACTTATCAGTACACGCTGAAGAGCGACAATATTGCCGATCTGCGCAAATGGTCGGCCAAGCTGGCTGATTCAATGAAAGCGCAGCCGGCACTGACCGACGTTGATACCGACCAGCAGGAAAACGGTGTGGAGACTTTCGTCACTGTGGACAAAGACAGCGCAGCCAAGCTGGGCCTGACGTCCAAGGACGTCGACAACGCACTGTATGACGGCTTCGGCCAGCGCCAGGTGGCAACCGTGTATGACGAGCTGAACCAGTATCACGTCATCATGGAAGTTGATCCGAGCATGACCCGCAGCCCGGAATCGCTGAAAGATGTGTATGTGCCGGCCAGGGGCATCGTGCCGGTGACCGTTACCACGTCATCCGGCACTACCATTGCGCCGACATCGGCCAACAGCACTTCGACGTCGACCACATCAAGGTCTTCGACGACATCGGGCACGTCCCTTACTTCAGGCATATCGGCAACGTCGGCAACATCGGGTACAGGCGGTTCCAGCGCAAATTCAACAGTAACCACTACTGCCACGCCTTCCGTCAACCCCGGCCTGAAAGACCAGGGCACGGGGCAGGCTCTCAGTACGTCGCCGACGACGATGGTGCCGCTGTCGGCATTTGCCAAGTTTGCCGAAAGTGCGACCGCGACCTCAGTCAACCATCAGGATGCGGAGCTGGCGACAACGGTGTCGTTCAACCTCGCCGATGGCTATAAGCTGAGCGATGGGCAGGATGCCGTCAAGCAGGCGGAAGCCGACATCGGCATGCCGGTCAATGTGCGCGGCAGCTTCCAGGGGACGGCGCGCAGTGCGCAGGATTCGCAAAACCAGCAGCCGCTGCTGATCCTGGCGGCGCTGGTTGTCATCTATATCGTGCTCGGCGTACTGTATGAGAGCCTGGTACATCCGATCACCGTCTTGTCCACCTTGCCTTCGGCGGGCGTGGGCGCGGTACTGGCCCTGCTGATGTTCAAGATGGAGTTTTCCATCATTGCGCTGATTGGCGTGTTCCTGCTGATCGGCATCGTCAAGAAAAATGCGATTCTGATCATCGATTTTGCCCTCGAAGCAGAGCGTTCGCGCGGCCTCAGCGCTACCGATGCGGTGCGCGAAGCCTGTCTGCTACGCTTCCGTCCTATCCTGATGACCACGCTGGCGGCGATACTGGGAGCATTGCCACTGGCAATCGGCTTTGGCGAAGGTTCAGAGCTGAGGCAGCCGCTGGGCATTGCCATCATAGGCGGCCTGATTGCCAGCCAGATGCTGACGCTGCTGACGACGCCGGTTGTGTATGTGCTGATGGATAGGTTGCGCCGGCCCAGCCCTTCGGAACAGCATTTGAGCAGGACCAGCGGCGATGACCCCGTGCCACAGCAGCTGCAACCGCAGCCTTAGCTATAAAATTATTATGAGTCCTAGCATGCATAAAAAGACCACCACCTCTTCGCTGTCCGGCGTACCGCTGGCATCGCATACTTCCGGCACTTCGCGCACCACTAATGCGGCGCTGCTGGCGGCAATTGCATTGTTGCTGAGCGCCTGTGCAGTAGGGCCTGACTACAAAAAACCCGAAGCGCCGACGCCGGCGGCCTACAAGGAAAACCAGGACTGGGTTCCTGCGGCGCCTGCCGATGCGCTGGACCGCGGCACGTGGTGGACCTTGTTTAACGATCCCGTGCTGAACCAGCTGGAAGCTTCGGTTGAAGTGTCCAACCAGAACGTTGCCGCGGCAATTGCCGCTTATGAACAGGCCCGCGCGCTGGTGCGCGAGCAGCGTGCTGCGTTGTTCCCCGTTGTTACGCTGGATGGCGGCGGCACGCGTTCTGGAAGCGGCGGCGGCAATGCCACCGTGAACCCTACTACCGGCGCTGTTATCAATAGCGGTTCGCGCGCCAGCAATAACTATCAGGTCAGCATAGGCGGCAGCTGGGAGCCGGACGTCTGGGGTAACCTTGGCCGCACGGTAAGCGGCGCCAGCGCCAGCGCTCAGGCCAGCGCGGCGGATCTGGCTTCGGCCAAGCTGTCAGCACAGGGCGAGCTGGCTACCAACTATATTTCGCTGCGCCAGACCGATGCGCAGAAAGCGCTGCTGGCGGATACGATAGTCGCCTATCAGCGGTCTTTGCAGATTACGCAAAACCGGTATAACGCTGGCGTCGCCACCAAGAGCGATGTGCTGCAGGCGCAGACGCAGCTGGCCAATACGCAGGCAGATGAAGTTGGGCTGGTGCGCCAGCGTGCGCAGTTGGAGCATGCGATTGCGGTGTTGGTAGGCAAGGCGCCGGGCGATTTCACGTTGACGCCGGCAGAGTGGAGCGCGACCATACCGGAAGTGCCGACCGGCATCCCTTCGGTGCTGCTGCAAAGGCGGCCGGATATCGCGGCTGCGGAGCGCCGGGTTGCGGCATCCAACGAGCAGATCGGCATCGCGCAGTCGGCGTATTACCCGAACCTGAAACTGAACGCTTCCTATGGTTATGGCGCCAGCCGCGTGGCAGACTTGTTCAGCACGGCATCCAATGTCTGGTCGCTGGGCCTGTCAGCGGCGCAGACGCTGTTTAATGCCGGCGCTACCCGTGCGCGGGTAGAGGGTGCACAGGCCGCCTACCAGCAGACCGTGGCGAATTACCGGCAAACCGTGCTGACTGCATTCCAGGGCGTGGAAGACCAGCTGGCCGCGACGCACGTGCTAGCGCAGCAGCAGGAACTGCGCCGCCAGGCCTCCACCGCTGCCGACCAGGTTGAGCAGCAGGCGCTGAACCGCTACCGCCAGGGACAGATCAGCTATACCGACGTGGTCACTGCGCAGGCAACTGCGCTCAGCGCAAGAAGCGCGCTGATACAAAGCCAGGCAGACCGGCAGACAACCTCAATTGCACTGATACAGGCGCTTGGCGGCGGCTGGCATATTGAACCGCAAAAATATTGAACCGCAAAACTAGCGGCTGCTGCATTCCAGTGCCGAATGGTGGCTAGTGGCCATTCAATGAGCCGCTGACGGCATTGGTAAAGGTATCCAGCGTATTGATGCCGCGGATCAGGTTCAGGCTGTTGGTCGTGGCGTTGATGACGGTAGTGCTTTTGATATTCTGGTTGTTCAGCGTATTCTGAATCACGCTGCCGGGCAGGCTGCCATTGCCGGAAGTCAGCTGGAAGCTGTTGCCGGGGCCGTTCTGTACCAGACCCATCGCGGCAGCCTGCGAGCTCAGCGTTTTCATCTGATCGGTACTGATCTTGCCTACATCGGAAATATTGAACGATGTCGTAGTGACCAGATTGCCGTTGATGTAGACGGCACGTTCGATGCCGAAGGACATGACGAGGCCGCCGGCATCAAAGCCGCCGCGTGACTCGTCCAGACGCTCCTCTCCTACCGCCGCCCAGGGTTTTTCCAGGAAGGCGACCAGCCTCGGCGCGGTAGCCTGTTTTTTATCAAACCGCGGCAATAGCGCGATGAAACTGAAGCCGAAACTGGGGTCGCGGTAGGAAATCCGCGCCTGCCTGTAGCTGTCATCCTGCTGTTCTGGGTTACCTGCCGTTTCATTTTCCTGCATGGCGGAGGGCAGGTCAATATCTCTGCCGCTGATGGCTGCAAGAGCCAATGAGTCCTGCTGTGCATAGGCAGGAGCAGCCAGCGCCATGCCAAGGCCTGCCAGCGCCAGAGCGCCTATCATCGCTGTCATGCCCGCCAGCCCGCCTTGACGGGGCTGGGTATGCATAAAGGACTGCAGGGCAGTGGGCAGGCGCGTATTCATTAAAAATCTCCGGGGCCAAACTTCGGCAGCGCGATATTGCGCAACTGGTCAACGATGCCCATCAGCGGCGCCGGCGGTGCGCTTTTCCAGTCTGCCGGCTCATTGAATTTGGCGATGCCTGGTTTGTTATGGATGACAAATAGCAAGCGGCTGCTCCACATCGCGTCGAACACGGCGCGTGGAATCGCGCGCGTGCCCCTGGCCGGATCGCCGATCAATATCCGGTCGTCGCGTATGCCCTTGATGACGACAAAGTGGTTATAGCCCTTGTCCTTGATCAGCACAATGGCTGGCAGTTTTGCATCCCGCAAGGTTTCCAGCGGCTGTTCGAAGCCGTCTGCCTGGAAGCCATGCCGCTGCAGGAACAGTTTCATGTCCAGCAGCGAGAATCCCTCTTTCCTGATTTTCTGTTGTTCGCCGTTGGCGTACATTTCTTCAAAGACCACCTGCTCTGAAACCTGGAAACCATACTGGTGCGACAGCAGTGTCGCAATCGCCGCGGAGCCGCAGCTGAAATCCGTCTGCTGGATGATGGTGGTCTTGCTTCTGACTTCCTTGATGCTGGACACAGGAACCGTATAGCTACCGCCTATGCCCGCGATTTCCACCGCGTGCGCGTGCAGCGCAGACGACAACAGCGCAATTCCTGCAATGGAAAGAAATAGTTGGTTCTTCATTTCATCTGCTGCTGGTGATTTATAAAACAACCCGTAGTTCAATCCGCTACTCAGCATGTATTTCAACATGCGATTCTGCGGAATAGCCGCCATGGAAGGGGTTTATCCTCCATGGCGGTTCTCTTGCGCCTTACTGCTGCATTGCCTTTGCTGCTTTCATGCTACCTGGCCAGTGCGTTGGTAGTAGCTGCCGCCGGTATGCTGCCCAGGCTCATGTTGGACTGCACATTGACGTTTTGCTGCACCAGGCTGGAAATGCCGCTTTGCTGTGCCGCGACCATGATGCCTGCTGCCGATTGCGCGGCACTGTTCA
Source organism: Undibacterium sp. (assembly GCA_043726505.1). Lineage (GTDB taxonomy): Bacteria > Pseudomonadota > Gammaproteobacteria > Burkholderiales > Burkholderiaceae_D > Undibacterium. Next base: position 16,434 of record JAYSKH010000350.1, read on the forward strand.
TGGTATTGGACATATTGAAGCTGCCAGCATCCACACTGTTGCTGCCGCCGGCCGCACCTGCGCCTCCAGTACCTGCTCCGCCGTTTCCTGCAGCGCCGGTATTGTTGCCGCCGGCTCCGCCTGCGCCGCCATTACCCGCGCCGCCATTGCCTGCGCCCGATGTGGACGAGGAGCTTCCGGCCGCACCGCTGGAAGTACCTGATGCGCCTGCGCCGCCGCTGCCGCCTGCACCGCTATTGGCGCTGCCGTTGCTTGCCGAACCGCTGGTTGCGGTGCCGCCTGCGCCGCCTGCGCCTGCGTTATTTTGTGCATCGCCGCTGTTGCCGCCTGCACCGCCTGTGGCACCGGTAGCGCCTGCTCCGCCAGTGCTGTTGCCGGTAGCACCTACTGCACCTGCACCGCCAGCGCCGCTGGATGCTGCTGCGCCTGCACCGCCAGCACCGCCTGCCGCTGCACCCGCGCCGCCGCTTGCTGCTGCGCCTGCACCGCCTGTACCGCTGGTGGCACTGGCGCCGGCTGCGCCGTTGCCTGCGGTATTAGTGCCTGCAGCGCCTGCCGCTCCCTCGGCACCCGCTGCTCCTGCTGCACCCGAACCTCCCGCACCCGAGCTGCCGGCGCCGCCGGTACTGCTATTGGGGCCTGAGTTTCCTGTGCCGCCGGTGCTGCCACCGCCCGCAGTGGTATTGATGCTGGAATCACCGCCGGATCCGGCTACGCCGACAGCAAATGTGCTGACCTGATCCGTGGTCGTAGTGGTGCCGCCCCCTCCTGTGCCGCCCCGGGCATTGCCGGTAGTGGCCATTGCACCGCCGCCCGTGCTGCCGCCGCCGGTGGCGCCGTTGTTGGCGGTTGAGCCGCCGCCTATGCCGCTGCCACTTCTGCCGCCATCGCCGCCCGATCCACCAGAACCACCCGATCCGCCTGCGCCGCCGACGGCATTGCCGTTACCGCCGCCATAACCACCGGTGCCGCCCGACGCATTGCCGGTATTGCCGCCAGAACCACCGTAGGAGCTGCCGCCGGAGCCGCCTCGGGAGCCGCTGGCATTGCCTCCTGAACCGCCATAAGTAGAGCCGCTGTTGCCGCCCGCACCGCCTGCGCCGCCGGTAGCTGTACCGCCGTCACCACCCGCGCCGCCTGCGCCACCTGCACCACCTGTGCCGCCACGTCCGGTTGACGCATCGCTGGCATTGCCGCCGCGCCCGCCGGAAGCACCATAGGCGTCTCCAGAGCTGGCGTTGCCGACCCTTGCACTACCGCCGGACGCGCCGTCGCCGCCGCCGCCTGCGCTGGCAGAACCGGTGCTGCCGCCTTTGGAGATGGATTTGCCCCCATTACCGTCGCCGCCGTATCCGGTAGCGCCGTCGCCGCCGTTGCCGTTGGCGGTTCCGCCCACGCCTTTGCCACCTATGCCCCTGGCGCCGGCTGCTCCATTCGCACTACCGGAATTTGTCGGATTGTTGCCGACATCTCGCACGCGGTTGCCGCTGACCTCGCCGCTCAGCGCGGCGGAGGCAGTTGCATGCGCCGCATTGAACGCATTATCGAAAGTGCCGGTGGAACCGTTGTTCGTCGCTGCGGAGCGGGCAGCGTCTGCTGTCGCTTCACCGCTGGTGGTGGCTGTTTGCGCAAATGCAGATGCGCTAAGGCCGAAAGCGGCAGCAACTGCCGCGGCTAATAAGGTCCTGTTCATAACCTCTCCTTGATGATATGTAGGTGGCGAGCAGGCAAGCAGGCCCGCTCTCTTTCAATTTCTTTCATCTCACTGCGCCTTATCCAGTTACTCTTGCATAAGGTTTTGTTTCAATACTTAAAAAGCGCTCCTGATACCCGCTTGCAAGTGCGAGCACATGCAGACGGGCATCAGCAGCGTGCTTCCTGACAGGACAGAAAATAGGCGTTCATCATCGCTAGTGGAGTTGCAGATTGATGATCGTCGAATTTTGTATCAACACATTGGTTCCCGAATTTTGGACAACGATCGGGATCCCGCTTACGTTCGAGAATGCTCCCGACGTAATATTGTTGGAACCAGTTGCGACATTCGTAGCGCTGTTATCCGCTACCGTACCTTTGAGCTTCTGATCGTTGCTGACCATCACTTCAGCGCCTCCGCGCAGCTTGCCGAGATCCTGCACATCAGCGGCCTTACCGAACTTTTTGGTAAAGACGCTTTGCGCATCTGCCTGAACAACAGACTCAGCACTGCTGTTTGTTGCTTCTGCCTTGATCGCAACGGCTGCCGCCGTTGTTGCGGTTGTTGCGGTTGTTGCGGTTTCGGCAGTTTCGGCAGGCTGCGCCTCGGCCAGCACCTGGCAGAAAGCCGCTGACGGAGCCAGGGCGATCAATAGGGCGAGCGTTTTTCCATACGTACAGTGTTGTAGAAACATGTTTGTTTCTCCTTACTGTCCAGCACATATTCATTGGACCGGTGTGCAGGCTCTTGCGGCTCAAGTGCCGCAAGAGCCTGCTCCTTGCCAATTACCTGCCCAGACTCATGTTGGACTGCACGTTGACGCTTTGCTGTACCAGGCTGGAAATACCACTTTGCTGTGTCAGCACCATGATGCCTGCAGCTGATTGCGCTGCGCCGGTCATGTTGTTGGACATATCAAAGGTGCCTGCGTTGACTGTATTGGTGCCGCCCATGCCGCCTGCGCCGCCTGTGCCTGCTCCGCCATTACCTACGCCGCCGGTGTTGGTGCCACCAGTGCCGCCTGCGCCGCCAGTGCCAGCTCCGCCTGAGCCTGCGCCGGAAGTAGAGGTCGATGTGCCGCCTGCACCAGTAGTGGTGCCTGTAGCGCCGGCGCCACCGCTGCCGCCTGCGCCGGAAGTAGCGCTGCCATTGGTTGCTGCTCCGCTGGTTGCAGTGCCGCCTGCGCCGCCTGCGCCTGCGTTGTTCTGGGCGTTGCCGCTATTGCCCGCTGCACCGCCGGTTGCACCGACTGCGCCTGTGCCGCCTGTACTATTGCCAGAAGCGCCCACTGCGCCTGAGCCGCCGGTTCCGCTGGAAGCCGCTGCACCTGCACCGCCTGTACCGCCTGCGGCTGCACCTGCGCCACCGCCTGCTGCCGCACCTGCACCGCCTGCGCCGCTGCTGCCGCTTGCGCCTGCTGCACCACTGCCGGCAGTATTAGTGCCTGCTGCACCTGCCGCGCCTGCCGCACCCGCTGCGCCTGTTGCGCCCGAGCCGCCTGCACCCGAAGAGCCTGCGCCGCCGGCGCCTGTATTCGAGCCTGAGGTTGCGCCGCCGCCTGTGCTGCCGCCACCCGATGTGCCGGTGATGCTGGAGTTGCCGCCTGCGCCGCCAGGATTACTGTCGGTGCCTGCGCCGCCCCTGGCATTGCCGGAGGATGCCATTGCGCCGCCGCCTGTACTGCCGCCGCCGGTAGCGCCATTATTGGCAGTAGAACCGCCGCCTATCGCTCTGCCACTACTGGCGCCGTCACCGCCGCTGCCGCCACGGCCGCCGGAGCCGCCCAGGCCGCCGATGGCATCGCCATTGCTGCCGCCCGATCCGCCCGATCCGCCCGATGCAGATCCTGTGCTGCCGCCGGAGCCGCCCGATGAGCTGCCGCCGTTACCGCCGCGAGAGCCGCCTGCGCTTCCGCCTGATCCGCCTGAAGTATCTCCGCTATTGCCGCCCATGCCGCCTGCGCCGCCTGTTGCGGAGCCGCCAGCACCGCCAGCACCGCCTGCGCCGCCGGCGCCGCCTGTGCCGCCACGGCCAGTAGATGCATCACTGGCATTGCCGCCACGGCCACCAGATGCGCCGGTGGAATCACCAGTGCTGGCATTGCCGACCCTGGCGCTGCCGCCGGATGCGCCGTCGCCGCCACCGCCTGCACGGGCAGAGCCGCTGTCGCCGCCGACTGCGACGGATTTTCCGCCATTGCCGTCGCCGCCTGATCCGCGGGCACCGTCGCCGCCGTTGCCGTTGGCAGTGCCGCCTATGCCTTTACCGCCTGTGCCGGTAGCACCTGCTGCGCCGTTGGCATTTCCTGAGTTAGAAGGATTGTTGCCGATGTCTCGTACTCTGTTGCCGCTGACGGTACCGGTCAATGTGCTTGTTGCTGTTGCTGTGTCCACATTGAAAGCGTTGGTAAAAGTCGCGGTAGAACCATTGTTCGTTGCTGCTGTCCGTGCGGCATCTGCTGTAGCGTCACCGCTGCTTGATGTTGGCGTTTCTTGTGCCATCGCCGGAACGCTCAGGCTGAAAGCGGCAGCAAGGGCCGAAGCCAATAAGGTCCTGTTCATAATCTCTCCTCGGTAATCACGTTGGTAAGTGTGGGAGTTGGCGACAAGAGCCAACTCATCACGTATCAGCAAACTTGATGCCAGCCTTTTTTGAGGTAGCGGTTTATGCTCAGCGGCAGAGTGAAAATGATGTAGGAAAAAGCCGCGCAAACGAATGCTTGTGGCGCGGCAAGCAAAAACAGGCGCGATAATTGCGGTGATCTGTCACACGCATGAGACAGTGATTTTTACCAACTACAGATGGCGGCAGTGATTAAGCTTGTTAATCAAGCTGTTAGCGATATTCAATCGGCGATTGATGCTCCGGCTCCATGTATCGCTGGAGTGACAGCTGTAACAAAGGATTGCGCGAGTGTCACAATGTAACCATCTGTGCAGTGACACGTGACATGTGACATGTGACATGTCACATGTACGTGGGCGCGCAGAAATAAAACAGAAAAATGTGGGGATAAAGAGGATCGGTTCCATGCAGGGAAACTGCATGGAACCTTAGGTGGCAAGTGTTAGCCGAGCTTCGGGCTTTTGATCGCGGCGCTGTACCGTATTTCTGTGGAGTGTGGATGCGAGATGTCGTTGCTGGCAGCTGCCGGCGCGGCATTGACAAGATCAATGTCACCGCTGATGCCGTGCTTTTCCATCAGGCGATACAGCGTCATGCGCGAGACGCCGAGATCCTGCGCTGCGCGCGTTTTATTTCTACCCGTGCGTATCAGGCAGTTGAAGATCGCTTCGCGTTCAGCGCTGATGCGCGCGTTGGCCAGATCGTCGTTCTTCAACAGTATTTGCGACTCCAGGTTCAGGTCTTGCGCGGATATCAGCCTGCCGTCGGTTGTAACGATTGCGCGGCGGATGCGGTTGATGAGTTCTCTGACATTGCCGGGCCATGAATGCGACAGCATCGCCTGAACGGCTTCGGTCGCGAAGCCGTTTAACCGGGTCTTCCTTTCCTTGCCGAATACTTCCAGGAAGTGGTTGGCCAGCAATTCTATGTCTTCCTTGCGCTCGCGCAAAGGCGGCACGACGATGGGCAGTACATTAAGCCGGTAGAACAAATCCTGCCGGAATTTTCCCGCGTCCACCGCATCTTGCAGGTTGACGTTCGATGCTGCAATCACCCGTGTGCTGACCGGCACGCTGGCTGCGGAGCCCACGCGGTTGATGGTTTTTTCCTGCAAAAAACGCAGCAGGTTGGTTTGCAGATCCAGCGGCAGATCGGCAATTTCATCAAGAAAGATGGTTCCACGGTCCGCGCTTTCAATAAAGCCCGCTTTTTGCGCGGACGCTCCGGTAAAGGCGCCGCGCTCATAACCGAACAGTTCAGACTGTATCAGCTGTGAAGGGATGGAGCCACAGCTGACCGGCACAAAAGGCCCATTGCGCCTGGGCGAGCATCGGTGGATGGCGAGGGCAGTCAATTCTTTTCCGCTACCGTTTTCACCGCCTATCAGCACGGTTGCTTCCGAATCGGCAATCTGTTTGATGTGCTTGAACAGCGCTTTCATTGCCGGGCTTTCGCCCACCATTGCCATGTCCTTGGTGCTGGCAAAGCGCCGTTTCGATTGCATGCGCATGACGGCGCGCCCATATGCATGGCCCACCGTCTGCGACAGGCGTTGCGAATCTGCTGGCTGCGTGTAGTAGTCGAACAGGTAGCCTAGTATAAGTTCATGACCTTTCCATGACAGCAGCGAGTCTGCATGGAATACGCCTATCCATTCGCTCTCTGGATGCGATTTTAATAAGTGAATCAGTGCTTCGTACTGGATCAGTTCAATGTTGTCGATGACGACCAGGCAGACCATATAAGGGTCTTCCCGCATCATGCGCTCTGCTGCAAATATTTCTGCTGCCTGGTGGATTTCCCACTCTTCTTCCGGCAGATGATAGTCAAGGGATGCGGTGTTTTTTTGTAGCCTCAGGCAAAGGATTTTACGTTTTTTCATTTTAATTTCCTGCTCTAACAGGTGCACGGTCATCAGGCGCGACGAGATTTTGCGCGCGCCCAGGCAAGCCGCATGCTTCGCTGGGACAGAGTCGAAAATACCTGTCTCTTCGGGCAATGCAGATGACCTGAAAAAATGCTGTCGGACTACAAAAGCATTTTTTAACCGTGAACATGTGCAACGATATTTCTCGGCAATGCCTGCCCACAATGCAAACGACGTGTTTTGCTTGGTATTACTTATGAGGAGGGAGCTGCGACAAATAACAATCCTGTCTGCGTTTTCCACTGCCTGTCGTTTAGCAAATCGGGGACAATGCCGATTCTTTAGTTTCCTCCTTAAAATTGAATTGCATTTCAACAGTGTCGACGAAATTTACAAATCTTTACAAGAACTATTGCGGACATGAAAACTTCCGAAGTAAGCCTTTGATTGCAAGGGAATTTGATTTCTACGGCACGATTCGTGCTCTCCAATTTTTTACTATCTCAACCCCTTGAGAATAAAAAATAAGACAGCGTTCTTTTTCTGATCGTCTTGTAAGACCCCGTTATATTTAACAGATATTTTGAGTTTTACAAGTCAATTCTGACAAGCGAAAAAAGACTGCCCTGCTTAAATGCAGAATTTGCAGGAAGCCAGTAGCGGTAAGGCTTCCTGTAATTTTTTTTGTTGCAAAAGTCTTTAACAATATTTAAAACAATTGACGCAAAATTTCTCTTAAAAAACTGGAAAAAAGTTCTCGATTAAATCAAGAAACATAAAGCCGCTCCGCAATAATTCAGGGCGGTAACAGATAAGGAGAAATTGATGAAACCGCAGCCCTTTCGCCATGTTGCCGTAGCCGCCTGCTGTTCCGCGCTATGTTTGACAAACACCGCAGTGCATGCACAAGTGCTTCGCGCCGCTAACACCGTCGATGATGTATCGGTCGATACGTTGAAGCGCGATGTAAATGATCTTGCGCGGCAACTTGATACGCTGAAACGAGAACTGGAAGAAGAAAAAAATAAACTCCGGGACCTGCGGAGGTCGGTAAGGAATGAATACCTGGCCACGCAGCGTGGCGGCACGGCGCAGCCTTCAAGTGCTGGACAACAAAGCCAGGGGCAGGGCACAACACAAGTTGCGATGGCGTCGAACTCAGCGGCGCAGGACAATGCGCCGGCAGATCCTGTCGGCGTTGCTCCGGAACGTAGCAGCAGGCAAAGGGAGGTTGCTCCTATTTTTGAACAGCCGGGCATCCTGACGCCTAAAGGGAAGTTTGCGCTGGAGCCTTCCATCCAGTACAGCTATTCATCCAATAACCGTGTCGCACTGGTTGGTTATACCGTGATACCGGCGCTGCTGATCGGCCTGGTGGATGTGCGGCAAGTGAAGAGCAATACCGTTACCGGCGCATTGACAGGGCGTTACGGCCTGACCAACAGGATGGAGCTGGAAATGCGCGTGCCTTATGTATACCGCAGCGACTCCACGGTCAGCCGCGAAATATTTACCGGTAGCGCAACGGACAATGTATTCCAGACCAGCGGCAAGGCAATTGGCGATGTGGAAGTGTCGGCGCGCTACCAGTTCAATGATGGCGGCGCAGACCGCCCTTATTTCATCGGTACGATGCGCGTTAAATCGCGCACCGGCAAAGATCCGTTTGAAGTGGTCACCGATTGTGTTACCCGCTGTGTCGGCAACACCACTGGAACCGGCTTGCCGATGGAATTGCCCACCGGTTCGGGCGCTTACTCATTGCAGCCGGGTTTGACATGGTTGTTCCCCAGCGACCCTGCAGTATTCTTCGGCAGCTTCAGCTACCAATATAATTTCAAACGCAATAATGTGAGCAGGCGTGTGCTGAATGGAGAAAGTGAGTTCCTCGGCGACATTAAGGCCGGCGATATACTGGGCGCCAATTTCGGCATGGGCCTGGCGCTGAACGACAAATCTTCCTTCAGCGTCGGCTTTGACCTGAATTCGGTAGGCCGCACCAAGCAGAATGACGTGACGGTGCCGGGTTCCGTACGCACCGTGCTTGCCAGTTTGCTATTGGGCTATTCGTACCGCTATTCGGACAAGACTTCATTCAGCATGTCCATCGGCGCCGGGCTGACGCGCGATACGCCTGACCTTACGCTGACAATGCGGGTGCCGATGTCGTTTTGAAGATACGCGATGTTTTTTTATGTAAACCAAAAGCAGGGCGGCTGCGTTAGATGCTTATGGAAAGCCCGCCATTTTCGGCGGGTTCTATAAGGAACCAGGGGTTTGTATCAGTTGTAAGAGTCTGTGTCCTGCTATCGTTTTTTTGGATAAAGACCCTATATTACTGTCATGCAATTGAAATTCCGCATCAGGTTTGCGGGTATCCCGGTTTGAAAGGATTACATCATGTTAAGCCATAAATTAAGCGCAGCCGCCGCAGTTTTGCTGATTACCGTTGGTTCATCTTCTTTGGCCCAAGCCAGCGACCAGGGCGCCAACACCTTGCTGGGCGCTGCTGTCGGCGCTGCAATCGGCCATGGCGTTAATGGTCGCGATGGCGCGATAGTGGGCGGCGTGCTGGGTGCGGCAATTGGCGCAAGCGCGAATACATATGACAGGCCGCGTTACTACGGTCCTCCGCCAGCAACGACTTATTACGCTCCGCCGGCCACCACATATTACAGCGAGCCTACGACGACGTATTACCAGGCAGCACCGAGCACCGTTTATTACTCGCCGCCTCCAGTTTATGTAGCCCCAGCACCAGTATATTACGGCCCTGGCCCGGTGGTAGTAGGTGGGTATTACCGCGGCGGTGACCGTTATTATGGCCGTGGCGGCTATTATGGCCACCCAGGCCACTGGCACAGGTAATAGCTGGCAAATGACGTAAATAAAGGCAGCACGCCCGTGGCGTGCTGCCTTTATATTTTTGTGATGATTTTTGCGTTACCGCCGGCTGAGTGTCGGCT
>JAYSKH010000351.1:0-2952 GCA_043726505.1 Undibacterium sp.
GAAAAGCTCATTCCCATCGGCGCGCCGGAAATGCTGATCTGCAAAGAAGTGGCGCCAGGATCAGAAATGCCTATCGTGCCTGTCAGCGCCTTGCCGGAAATCCCGTTCATTGCAGGAATAGTCAGTACCGGACCAGAAGGCAATACCGTTGTCGCTGCCGCAATTGTGATCTTGTAGATACCCTGCCCGCTCATGCCGGTTTTAGCATCCTTGGCAATAGCGGTGACAGAATAGCTGCCTGCAACAGGCGCCGCCCAGCTGATCTGGCCTATGCTGCTGATTGTCATGCCGGCAGGCGCGCCACTTAGCGAATAGGTCAGCGGATCAGGCGATACTGCGCCGACATTGAACGACAGTGCCGTGCCGGCCTTGCCCGTAATGCTGGCGCCTGCAAGCACAGGTGCGCTGACGGAAGAAATGGTGACGGTATAGACGCCCTGTCCGCTCAGGCCGGTCTTGCTGTCCTTGGCAATCACGGTCACGGCAAAGCTGCCTACGGTAGGCGCAGACCAGTTCACAGCGCCGGTGCTGCTGATCGTCATGCCGGCCGGTGCTCCGCTCAGCGAGTAGGTCAGCGGATTAGGGCCGGACGCCGACACGGTAAATGTCAGCGACGTGCCTATCTTGCCGCTAATGCTGGCGGGCGTTACGACCGGCGCGGCAGCAACTGCGGTCGCACCAGTCAGCGAAGCGAGCAGGCTGGCGGCATTTGGCGTACCCAGGCCGGTCAGCGTGTCATAGCCGGTTTTGGCTGTGCATCCGGAGCAGGTACCGTCAGAGCCGGTAGTCACATCTGCAAAGGCGGCGGCGTAGGTACCTGGCACCGTGGAAATCTGTCCATACAATACAGCATGCGGGGCGCCCAGCGATGCCTTGGCGCTCAGTGCACGTGTGGCGTTTGCGATGGCAATCAGGCCGGCCCATTGCGGCGTGGACAGGCTGGTGCCGCCTGCGCTCAACCAGCTGACCGACGAACTGCCCGAAGACATGACAGCCAGGTATTGGCCGGTGCTTGGGTCGGCATTAAAGGCCACGTCTGCAACATTGCGGCGTGTGACCGAGCCCATTCCCGGCACTGCATTAGTCTGGTAGCTTGGTGCTGCCGTATAGGCGCTGACGCCGCCGCCAGTACCCGACCAGCTGGTTTCCGAGCGAGCGCCGCTGCCTGAATAAGTCAGCGTCGTACCGCCCACTGCCAGCACTTTGGTAGAAACGGCAGGCCACTGCACCGAATAACCGGAATCACCGGTCGCGGCCAGATAAGTCATATTGGCGGCAGAAAAAGCTGTGTCGCTGGAAGCGGTCCAGTTGCCTTCCTGTGAGCCGAAACTCATTGAGACGACACCGGGGCCCATCGCATTTGCGAGCTTGACGCCACCGAGCAGATTGGTCAGCGAAGCATCCGCTGCTTCGATCAGCACGATGCGGGCCAAGGGCGCTGTGGCATGCGCCCACTGCACATCCAGCGCAATCTCAGTCGCCCAGCCGGAATCATAAGCAGGCGCTGACGTAGTCATCGTGCCGCTGGAAGTGTTATAGACGACGGAAAGCTCGCAGTTGGTGGCGGAAGCAGCGGCCAGCGGCAGGCCGGCGGTTGCGGAAATGGTTTTTACGGTACAGGCAGGCAAGCCGAATTTCTGGTTGAACGCATTCAGTTCGGCGACGGTATTGGGATCATGCATTGCGTCGACGATGTAGATCGTCTGCCCCGCACCCAGTTGTGCAGCCTGGGCAGCGCTGAGAGCGGCACCGGTTGCAGGCAAGGCCGTCATGCCGTAGGCGGCACGGATCTGCGCCGGGGTATAGGTGGATACGACCTTGCTGTTGGCCATTGGTGCAGCAGTGCCTTCTTCTACTGCAGCCTGGCCGCGGGAAGAACGCAGTTCCTGCGCGGCGCGTGCGGACAACAGAGTCCTCGCTGTCAGTGCGCGTGTGGACAGTGCCTGGAACTCGGCTGGCACGGCCTGCCTTCTCGGCTCCATGCGGGCAGAAACAGCGTTACCGCCGGAGTCTGCGTCATCCGGTGTATCCAGCAGCACGGGTGCAACGTGGAATGCGGGCTGCGCATTCTGTGTACCGACAGTGTCCGGCAATGCAGCGCTATCCAGCTGCAGCGTCGTCGTTCCGGTGGCGATTGACGCCTGCGCTTCCACCTGGGCCCGGCTGGAAGGTGCATCGCTTCCGCCGCCGCAGGCGCTCAGCAACACCGATGCACTGGCTGAAAGCAGCAATACCTTTAGCGGAACCGCAGTAAATTGGGTGGATGATTTTTTCATGGCGACAACGCTCCGGATTGGACGAGGGCCACGCTTTGAACAACGTATGCTTGTTTGCAGTGTGCAAGTTTGGCGCTACGTTGGCGACTCCGCTGCCCTGGCGCTTGCGCGCGGTAGGCCGGTAGTTTTGCGTCCCCGCTTTTCAACGGGTTTGCCCTCTGTGCTAATACAACAATATCAAATGCAAACCGGTAAAAGACCGGCTTACTTGCAAACGAGTGTAGCAGCAAAGCCCGCGCAAAAAAGCGGGAAAAGTTAAATAATGTTGTATCCGGCACGTGGAAACGGCGAATATTTTCAATGCCGTGCCAAGCCGCTAACAGAAGTGGAATTTAAGTGAAATGAAAAAAATAACTAATTGCGAATCCGCTATTTTTTCGCATGCTGACGCTGTCGCTGCTTAAGCCAGCCGATGCACGTTCATTTGGTTGCTTACTTGATACGCTGCTTTTCCAGTTTACGCGCAAGCGTGCGCCTGTGCATTCCCAGCCTCCGTGCGGTTTCGGAAATATTGAAATCAGTCTCGACCAGCATCTCGTGGATACGCTCCCATTCCAGCGTCTTGATCGACGTCGAGCGGTTGCTCAACTCCACATCGGCATTGCCGGCAACGTGGCCAAATGCGGCTTCGATGTCGTCTGTATTGGAAGGTTTGGCCAGGTACTGGCAAGCGCCG
>JAYSKH010000352.1:0-9273 GCA_043726505.1 Undibacterium sp.
CCTATCTGCTGCGCGCGGTGAACTTTGATCTGGCAGGCCAGAGTCTGTTCCTGGGTTCGTCGCTGGAACTGGGTAACACCTGGGACAGGCGCAGCGACATCTCGCTGGGTTCCACCCGCAAGAGCCTGAGCCTGTTTGCCGGCTTCAGCAGCTTCATCGGTCCTATCTATCTGGGCTTTGCGGTCGGCAGCGGCGGCAACAAAAGCGTGTTCTTCCAGCTAGGCAGACAATAAAGGAATTGCGCAGCCGGCTGAAAAAACACGGCAAGTTTAGAGATCAAACTCCATCAGGTCACGGCCGACAAACAGCGTGCCCTGATAATGCTTGCGCACACCTTCGGCCCACATGGCGTCGGTGATGCTGGGGTCGTCACCCGGCACGAAATGGCTGAGCACCAGGTTCTTGACTTGCGCGGCAGCGGCGATTCTGCCTACATCTTCCGTCACCGTATGCGACGCCAGGAAATGCTCCATGATGGTCTTGGCGTTCGGCACCCGTTTTGCCAGTGCTTCCAGCGCAGGCGCATACATCACTTCATGTACCAGATAGTCAGCGCCGCGCGCAAACTCGGTCAGTTTGGGGTTGTAGGCAGTGTCACCGGAAAACACGATGATCTTGCCGCCTATGTCGAACTTGTACGCGTACGCATCGCTGAACGGCGGGTGGATGCTGTGCATCGCCGTCACCTTGACCTGTTCATTGCTCAGCACCTGGTCCAGGTTCGTGATGTCGTGCGCCTGCACCAGCTTGCGCAGATCGGGCTTGCCTTCATCACCTATGCGCGTATCGATGTCGATATGGTTCAGCGCCATGAAATCGCGCGTCATCTGCTCCAAACCCGGAGGGCCATAGGTATCAACCGCATGGTTCAGGCCGCTGGCCCAGGCGTTGTACAGCAGGTTGCCGTATTCAAGCTGATGATCTGAATGGTGATGCGTGATGAACACATAGCGGACAGACGGCAACGCCACGCCGGCTTTCTGCAATTGCTGCGACACACCGTAGCCACAATCGATCACATAAGGCACGCCGCCGATCAGCAGCAGATTGGAAGGATTCATGCGCGTGAATTTACCGGCATTCGCGCCTGTATCGCCCACACGCGGGCCGCCCTTGGTGCCCAGCAGAACAAGCTTGACCGGCACGCCGGCCGCCTGCGCCAACCTGGCATACGGTGCAGCCAGCAGCGCTGAGCACAAGCCGGCCTTCAGCAGGTTTCGTCGTTTGATGTTGCCTATAGAGGTGAAATTACCGCTTTGCATGGAGTCTCCGTGTTTTTATAAAACGGCCTGCCGGTATCCTTCAGCCGCCGTAGGAATACGTAAATTTATTATTCTGTATCTTGCCCATGACACGCGAGCGCTGGTCCAGGCCCACATGGTCGCCGGGGCTCATATTGATGACGCCCTGCGGCACTGTCAGGTTACGGGTATTTTCGAGCGCGGCCCTCAATGCGGCTCGAAACTGCGGGGTGCCGGGCTGACCGAACTTCAGGGCGCGCGGCACAGCATCCGCAATCAGCAGATAAGCGCCCCAGGCATCGGCGGCAAACTGCGTCATGGAATCAACGCCATAAGCAGCTTCATAACGCCGCGTAAAATCCAGCGCAGTCTTCCTGACCGGATTCGCTGCAGGCAACTGCTTTGCGACCACAGCCGGGCCGGTGGGAAACAGCGTATTTTCTACGTCCTTGCCGCCCACTTTCAGGAATTCCAGGCTGGCGATGCCATGCGTCTGATAGATGGGGCCTTTGTAACCGCGCTCCAGCAACGCTTTTTGCGGTAGCACGGCAGGCGTTGCCGATGCCGCAATCAGCACGGCACCCGGATGGGCGGAAACGATTTTCAGGATTTGCCCCGTCACGCTGGTATCGGTACGGACATAACGTTCATTGGCGACGATTTTGATCTTGCGCAGTTCCGCCAGCCTGGAAAATTCACGCCACCAGCTTTCGCCATAGGCGTCGGCAAAGCCGATGAAGGCCGCGGTCCTGATGCCGTTGTCGGCCATGTGCTGCGTCAGTATCGTGGCCATGTGGCTGTCGTTTTGCGGCATCTTGAAAGCCCATGCGCGCTTGGCATCCATCGGTTCAACAATGGCGGCAGACGCCGCCAGCGCCACCATCGGCGTACTTGTCTCGGCGACCACATCCAGTAGCGCGAGGGCACTGGGCGTAGTATTCGGGCCGACCAGCACATCGACTTTTTCTTCGCTGATCAGCTTGCGCGCATTGCGCACCGCATTGCCAGGGTCGGATGCGTCGTCCAGCAGGATGTATTCCACCTTGATGCCGGCGATCTCCTTCGGCCACATCAGCACCGCATTTTTTGAGCTGGCGCCTATGGACGCTGCAGGGCCGGTGGTGGACAGGTCCACGCCTATTTTTACCTGCGCCAGCGCGGACAGCGGCATGCACAGGACGGCAACGGCAACTACAGCAGGCAGCGGCAACGCATGCTGCAGAGATTTCCGGATGACAGGGTTCATACTGTGATCAAGCCTCGACTTCCGTCACGCTCTGCTCTATCGCGCCAAAGATCGATTTGCCATTCTTGTCCAGCATTTCTATCTTGATCGTATCGCCGAACTTCATGAAAGGCGTTTGCGGTTCGCCGCTGGCAATCATTTCCAGCGCGCGTTTTTCGGCGATGCAGCTATAGCCTTTGGCGCTGTCCTTGTTCGATACCGTGCCAGACCCGATGATGCTGCCCGCCCTGGCCTTGCGCGTCTTGCACAGATGCGTGATCAGTTGAGGGAAAGAAAATACCATGTCCACGCCGGCATTCGGCTGGCCGACCAGCGCGCCATTCCAGGTGGAGCGCAAAGGCAGGTGTACCTTGCCGTCTTTCCACGCATCACCCAGTTCATCCGGCGTCACCGCAACCGGAGAGAAACTGGATGCCGGCTTGGACTGGAAAAAGCCGAAGCCTTTTGCCAGCTCGGCCGGTATCAGGTTACGTAGCGACACGTCATTGACCAGCACCAGCAAGCGTATATGCTCGGCCGCATGCTGGACCTTGATGCCCGCAGGCACATCGCCGGTGATGACCGCGACTTCGCTCTCAAAATCAATACCCCATTCTTCGGAAGCCAGCACGATGTCGTCGTTAGCCCCGATAAAATCATCGCTCCCGCCCTGGTACATCAGCGGATCGTGCCAGAAGCTGTCCGGCATGTCGGCGTTGCGCGCCTTGCGCACCAGTTCAACATGGTTCACATACGAAGAACCATCCGCCCACTGGTAGGCGCGCGGCAGCGGCGCCATGCAATTCTTAGGGTCAAAGTCAAAGGTATTGGTTCCACGGCCAGCGTTCAGATTCAGGTAAGCCTGTTCCAGCTGTGGTGCGATAAAGTTCCAGTCGTCCAGCGCCCTTTGCAGGCTGGGCGCGATACCGTCTGCTATCTGTGCGGTTTTCAGGTCCCGCGATACGATGATCAGCTGGCCGTCACGGCTGCCGTCTTTGAGGGTAGCTAGTTTCATTTTTTATATAGTAGGTATGTCGGTTTTCGTAAACAATGGACGAATGGATTCTGTCACCATCCGCGGCTTCATGCGAATTTTACACGGATGGCAAAAGTCCCAAGAGCTTAGTCATGCGCTACAGCCCGCATGATAGCGCCGCAACGGCGATCTCGCCGCTGCAAAAATAATAATCTTGCATTTCATTAACGTTGTTTATGCTTATTGCCAAATTCCAACCCGCCCCCTACAATCGGTTGACGCCGTTTGCTTTGCAAGCCGCGCAGCGTCTCCAATACAAAGGCCCAGCCGCCGCAGTTTGTCTTTTTGCACCAGCACTCCCGCACACTATTTGCAGCCCTGCCAATAAGGAAAAAAGATGAATTTCAATAATTTCAAGATCGGCGTCCGTCTTGGCGTTGCGTTCGGCATGGTCATCCTCGTGCTGATCCTGATGCTGATTATCAGCGCAGTACGGCTGACATCGATAGGCAACTCCAGCAACGACATCGTCAAAAACAACTGGCCGGGCGCATCGCTGGCATTCAAGATCAATACGCTGGTGCGGGAAAACGGCAGCCGCACGGTGGAATTGTTCATCCTGAACGACAAGGAAGCCAGGATCAAGCAATACGGTTTCATCGACAATAATAAAAAGCAGATCGTGGAAGCGGTCGCCGCCCTGAACAAACTGGCCGATACGCCGGAAAAAAAGGCGGCGCTGGACAAGTTCAAGGTATCGCGCGAATCCTTCGTTGCCTCGTTCACCAAGGTAGCGGATCTGATAGAACTGGACCAGCGCGATGAGGCGCTGAAGCTAATGACCGGTAATACCTTTCCTGTGCTTGAGTCCGTGCTGGCGGACGTGAACGTTATTCTCACCGTGCAAAATAAAGAGATGGATGCCAACGGCGAGCACATCACCGCCGATATTTCCTTTTCACGCACGTTGATACTGAGCCTGGGCTTTGCCGGACTCGTGATCAGCGTCTTTTTTGCGGTATGGATCACACGCTCCATCACAGCCCCGATTGCAGAGGCGGTGACCGTCGCCCGCAGAGTGGCCGATGGCGACCTGACCGGCAAGATAGAAATCACATCGCGCGATGAAACCGGCCAGTTGCTGAGCGCGCTGGCAGATATGAACAACAGCCTGGTGATGACGATAGGCCAGGTCCACACCAGCACGGAAACCATTTCCAGCGCCTCGCAGGAAATTGCGCAAGGTAATGCCGACCTGTCATCCCGCACGGAATCACAAGCCAGCTCGCTGGAGGAAACGGCTTCTTCAATGGAAGAGCTGACATCCACCGTCAAACAAAATGCAGACAATGCACGCCAGGCCAACCAGCTGGTGGTGTCCGCCTCCGATGTCGCAGTCAAGGGTGGCAGCGTTGTGGGCCAGGTCGTCAGCACGATGGGTTCGATCAAGGAAAGCTCACGCAAGATCGTCGATATCATCGGCGTCATCGACGGCATTGCCTTCCAGACCAATATCCTGGCGTTGAATGCGGCGGTGGAAGCAGCGCGTGCCGGCGAACAGGGACGCGGCTTTGCCGTAGTGGCCGCCGAAGTGAGGAACCTGGCGCAGCGCAGCGCCAGCGCAGCCAAAGAGATCAAGGAGCTGATCGGCGATTCGGTTGAAAAGGTCGACTACGGCAGCAAGCTGGTGGACCAGGCGGGCCAGACCATGGATGAAATTGTTACGTCGGTCAAGCACGTTGCCGACATCATGAGCGAGATTACCGCCGCCAGCCAGGAACAGAGTTCCGGCATTGAACAGGTCAACCTGGCGATCTCGCAGATGGATGAGATGACGCAGCAGAATGCCGCTCTGGTAGAACAGGCCGCCGCTGCTGCAGAGAGCATGCAGGAGCAGGCTGCCGCGCTGGCGCAGGCAGTCAGCGTATTCAGGCTGAACCAGTCGGCCGCCCCTTCCAGGCCGGCAGCATCGGCAGCATCACCGGCGCCAAAAACCGAAAAAGCACAGCCAAAGCTAGCGCCGGTGAAAAAACTGGCCGCACAAAAGCCCGCGTCCAGCGGCAAACCTGCTTCGACAGAGGCTGCTGACGGCTGGGAAGAGTTCTAGAAAAGTTCCGCCCCCGGGTTAAGCCAGTATCCGGGCCTGCATACCACCGGTTCCAGATTTATCCGGAAATGCGTTCGATATTCGCACAACAAGTTGCTTACCGAACGTAGTATGCTGATAATCATCCTGCACACGGACCGGCTGGCCGGCCCGTGACAGTGGGATTCTGTCAGGGAATACACAGGCCAGGCCCATCCAGACCCAGACCAGACTTAGACCAGACCGCATAATAATGAAACGTGGTGTCGCACCGCAGGCATCCATCAAGGAGACGAAATAATGCGCTTCACAAAACTGCTGCCATTCACCGGCAGCCTCATCCTCAGCCTATCAGCCTTGACGGCGCATGCTGAAGACACAATCAAGGTAGGTGTCATTGCTGCCTTCTCCGGCCCGTTTGCCGACTACGGCAAACAGATAGAGGGCGGCATCAAGGCCTATATGCGCCAGAACGGCGACAAGGTCGCAGGCAAAAAGATCGAGATCATCATCAAGGACACCACCGGCCCCGCGCCGGACGTTGCCAAACGCCTTGCGCAGGAGCTGGTCGTCCGTGACAAGGTGGATTTCCTGGCAGGCTTCGGCCTGACGCCGGAAGCGCTGGCTGTCGCGCCGATTGCGGAGCAGGCCAAGAAGCCGATGATCATCATGAACGCGGCGACGTCCATCATCACGACCAAATCCAACTATATCGCGCGTTTCTCGATGACCTTGCCGCAGGTGTCCGGCCCGATGGCTACCTGGGCAGTGAAAAACAATATCAAGAAGGTCGTCACGCTGGTGGCTGACTATGGTCCCGGCATTGATGCGGAAACCGCGTTCAAGACCAACTTCATCGGTGGCGGCGGCACCGTGATGGAATCGATACGCGTGCCTCTGCGTAATCCTGAATTTGCGCCTTTTATCCAGCGCATCAAGGACGCCAAGCCTGAAGCCGTATTTATCTTCGTTCCCGCTGGTGAACAGGGCGTGGCCTTCATGAAGGGCTACCGCGAGCGCGGTCTGGCAGAAGCCGGCATCAAGGTCATCGCCACCGGCGACCTGACGGACGACCATGTGCTGCCTGCAATGGGCGACGCAACGCTGGGTGTGATCACGACCTTCCATTACTCCGCCAACCACAATTCGCCTGAAAACAAGGCTTTCCTAAAAAGCTTTGCAGAAGCGAACCCTGGCGCGGGCCGGGCCAACTTCATGGCAGTGGCAGCGTATGACGGCATGGCCGCCATTTATGAAGTCAGCAAAAAGCTGAACGGCAAGATAGACGGCGACAAAGCGATGGCCGTGCTGAAAGGCATGAAGTTGAACAGCCCGCGTGGCCCTATCATGATCGATCCGCAAACCCGCGACATCATCCAGACTGTCTACGTACGCAAGGTGGAAAAAGTCGGTTCGGAACTGTTTAACGTGGAGTTCGATAAATTTCTCGACATGAAAGATACCGGGAAATAATACAGAACATACTGCTTCGGCAGCACAATCAAAAATGCCGGCATCTTCACAGATGCCGGCATTTTTTTTCAGGATTCCCGCTCTCACTAAACCGGGTGGGCTTAGCGGCGATTCGGGTCGTTAGGCCTGCTGTCGACTGCATTTGGCACGCCGTCATGGTCGCGGTCGCCGCGTCCCCAGGCTCCCTGTTGATAATGCCAACGGCCTTCGTGTTCAGTCCAGCGTGGCTCCTGATACACATAGCCACGGCGTTCACGTATCCAAGTGCCACGCGCCCATACGTGCTGGTTGCCGCGCCAGTCCCAATGACCGGGTACCCACAGATAGCCGCGGCGCGGTGCTGGAACAACTTCAGTACGTGGCGGTGGCGGTGCAACGCGAACGATGATTTCTGCACTGGCAGGCGCGGTCACGGCGCCTATGGAAGCAGTCAGCATTGCGGCTAAAAGAATTTTCTTTATCATTGTGATTCTCCTTATCAGGACTTTGGTAACGTATTTATACCCCGATAAACAACATAGGTATGTGCGCTAGTTAGCATAGTCCTGGAAGAAACATTATTGCCTGCAAAGAAATGAAGGGCAAGGCGCGACGATGTATCCACACATGCAAATCAGCGGACCATCAGGCGGCCACTGCAACCAGCCTGCTCAGCGTATCCGTATCCTTGATCAGGCTTGCGCTGTCGGACTGGTGAACGATCCTGCCTCGCTCCAGTACGATCGCATTACTGGTCATCGAAAGCGCCAGTTTTGCATGCTGCTCCACCACGATCACCGCCAGCCCTTCTTCACTGATCAGCCGGCGTATTACGCGCGCCAGATCCTGCACGATGATGGGTGCCAGGCCCTCCATAGGCTCATCCAGCAGCAGCAGGCTGGGATTGGTCATCAGCGCACGCGCAATCGCCACCATCTGCTGTTCGCCGCCAGACAACTGGTTGCCCATATTGCTGCGGCGCTCCTGCAGGCGTGGAAATACGTCGTAGATCTTCTTGATATTCCATGGCCCCGGCCGCGCGACGACGCTCAGATGTTCTTCCACCGTCAGCGACGGAAACATGAAACGTTCCTGCGGCACCCAGCCTAGCCCCGCATGCGCGCGCTGGTAGCTGGCAACCCGGCTGATATCCCTGCCCTGCCACGAAATCTTGCCACGATGCAGCCGCGTGAAACCCATCAGGCTGACCAGCAGCGTCGATTTGCCGACGCCATTGCGCCCTAGCAGCGCCAGGCTGTCGCCCTGCCGCATGCTGAACGACACTTCTTCCAGCACGATGGAGTCGCCATAACCGGCTGTCACATTATCTACCCTCAGCAACTCAGTCATGATCAGACTCCCCCAGATAGACTTCCTTGACGCGTGGGTCAGAAGCGATTTCAGCCGGTGTTCCTTCCACCAGCACCTTGCCGCCAACCAGCACGGTAATCCTTTCGGCAAAACGAAAAACCAGGCCCATGTCATGCTCAATAAAAAGGATGGTGACGTCACGCGGCAGTTTGGCAATAACATCGAACAGTTCCGCGCTTTCCGCAGAAGGAATGCCGGCAGCCGGCTCGTCCAACAGCAGCACGCGCGGTTTGGTTGCCAGCGCCAGCGCAATTTCCACCAGCCTCTGTTTGCCATACGGCAGGCTGGACGTGATCTGGCCGGCATCCTTTTCCAGCTTCAGGCTGGCCAGCAGCGCCATCGCTTCGTCTATCACTGCGTGCTGGTTGGCTACTGTAGATATCCAGCGCCGGCTGATGCCCTGCTGTTCGCAGATGGCCAGCACCACTGATTCCAGCACGCTAAGCCCGGCAAACAGCGTATTGATCTGGAAGGTACGCGTCATGCCACGCTTGACACGCTGGTGCTGCGGCAGCTTGCTGATATTTTCTTCACCCAGGAAAACATCGCCGGATGTGGCCGGGAATGATCCTGTCAGTAAATTGATGAACGTTGTTTTGCCAGCGCCGTTGGGGCCGATCAGCGCATGGCGGCTGCCTTGTTCAAACGACAGCGAAATATCGGTATTGGCCTTGAACCCGCCCCATTGCTTGGACAAACCCTCGGTTCTCAACGCGATGGGTTTTGCAGCAGATTTTTCTATCATCTTTTCACTCATGGCTGCGCCCTCCCCTTGCCGAAGCGCGCACTCACATGCAGGTAGAGCTTGTCCAGCCCGCCCAGCACACCACCTCGTGCAAACAGCACGATCAGCACCAGCAGCAGGCCTATCCAGAATTGCCAGTATGCCGGATTGATGCCGGCGATGTAATCCTGCGCCATC
>JAYSKH010000353.1:0-12593 GCA_043726505.1 Undibacterium sp.
CCGGATTCGATCCTTTCACGCTTGTTCATATCGGTAGCGGTACCACACTGACTGCGGTGCTGAATCATAAAAATCTGGCAGAAAATGCACAGCATAATACCGTGTCGGCCCGCATGAGGGAGCTTCTGCAGCAAAAGGCGCGTGAGAAATTTGCAGGGGAAGGAACAGGCGGCTACCGGGATGGCGGCGAATTGGCAAGCGCCATAGCTCTCTGCGCTGGCTCCATCCCGAAGGATCTGATGGATGAACTGATATCCAGGCACGTGCTGGCAGAACACTGATCATTGCGCTACAAAAGCTTGGCCGGATGCACCAGCTTGCATTCGGCTATGAGTCAGTGCGCTGAGCCAGACCCTGCCGGCCCTTGGGCATGTCGAAATGCGTTGGTATCTTTTGCGTTTCGATTTTCACGTCGTCATCCACGTCATCCAGAATGGTGGTGGCATTGACATCGTCTGAGCGAAAACGCTGGCGGTACTGTTTGGGCGTCGTATCAAGCCGGCGGGAGAAGATCATCCGCATGTGCGTGGCGCTATGAAAGCCGCAGCGGAAAGCGACTGTCTTCAGCGGTACGTCGGTCTCTTCCAGCAGCTTGCGCGCAAAATCGATACGCACCTGTTCAACGAATACCGAAGGCGTTACCTTGGCATGCTTGGCAAATACGCGGGAGAATGTACGACGGCTCACTGCAACAGCATCGGCGATCTGCTCAATTGACAAAGCGTCTGCCAGATGGTCCGTCACATAGCGCATTACTTTTCCGACGATCGATTCTTCTTCAGGGCCAACGGCCAGATACGGGCTATATTGTGATTGGCCGCCATCACGGCGTATATAAACGATCAGCCGCTTGGCGACTTTTACGGCCAGTTCCTGCCCAAAATCTTCCGCTACCAGCGCCAGGCAAAGGTCTATTCCCGCGGTAACGCCTGCGCAGGTAAACAGGCCGCCATCTCGAACAAATATCTTGTCAGGGCGCACTTTCGCCAGCGGGAACTGTGCGGACAGCCTTTTTACATCGCTCCAGTGTGTCGTAATTTCCCGGCCGTCCAGTACGCCGGCATGGGCCAGCAGAAACACGCCGTTGCAGACGGAACCAAACCTTTTTGCGGTCTGCGTCTTATTTTTAAGCCATACCAGAAAATCTGGGTCCGGCTGCATCTCCGGCGCACGCGGGCCGCCGGCAACCAGCAGCAAATCACAGTCTTCGTGGTAATTCAGATAGTCAACAGGTACCTTGATCTCCATGCCGTTTGAGCACGTCACGCTGTCGGGACGGACACCAACCATCGAGATTTCATATTGCTTATGTTTGGGCAGGAAGGAATTCGCCTCCTTGAACACATCAAGGGGCCCGGCGATATCCAGAGCCTGGACGCCATCGAAAACAATAATCGCAATTTTCATCAAATTCTTCCTTCTTGATCCAGCTGGCAGCTTTCACAATTCATTGTATACCGATCTGCCTCCTTGTTCCACAAGCGTGCAGGCTGGCTGGCCTTCCGTTTGTTCTTTCCAGCCAAGCTTGTCCCTGGAGCATGGCGCAAAGCCGACCGGTCTGGCGATTGGTGGCAATAAACAGCGGTAGATTGTCCCAAAACTCAGCTTATTTTGCCTGCGGGAACAATGCCTGCTCACTATAATCTCGAAGCCGTCGGATCTGTTGATCTGCTCCACATTGTGCCAGGCCTGCAGATTTGCGCATGTGGGTATCGGATGCGTTCGCAGAGAATGGCGTCTGCTTCTGCTGGAAGCGCGTCGCTGTAAGCCGATAGCTGCCGCAGGCCACCGGATGCCTGCGTTTTGGATACACCAGTTTTGCCCCTGTGCGCATTTGTCTACTCCTGGTGGCCATGTGTCTTATGGCCGCACTTTGGGGCACTTTTTATTCGGTCGGCGGGGCAAGGCCTCCGCCGGCATGGGTGTCGCACACTATTCGCAGACCATTGGCTTTTATCCGCACCTGATTGGCCTGAAACCGTACATCGCCACACTGTTTCAGTGATCGCGTATCCCCTAGAATGAAGTGGACGTGCAGACGCAGTTGTTTTTCTTGAGTACAGCTGTTTGCCATTTTATTCCCGCTTAACCATCTACCCATGCGATATTTTGGCGAGGCTAACTTGATTGCGTGCCCGGTTTTATTTAACAGACATCATGAATATAGATGACATTGTGAAGGCGCTTGCGAATCCCGCGCGGCGCGAAATCCTGGCCTGGCTGAAAGACCCGGAATCTAATTTCCCTTCGCAGGAACACTCTCTTGAAAACGGCGTATGCGCGGGTCAGATAAACGAGCGATCAGGTCTGTCGCAGTCGACCACATCTTCTCACCTTGCGGCCCTGCAGAGGGCTGGCCTGGTTTCCCTTCACCGCGATGGAAAATGGGCATTTTTCAAACGCGACGAAAAAAACATACAAGCATTTCTGGAAGAGATGCGCCACCGTTTGTAAATACTCTGTAAAAGCATTCTGTATAAGCACCCTGAAGCGTTTCTGTTGTAGCTAGCAGCTGCGCAGCCTGGCTAGTTTGGGACAACCCTGACGGCTTTCAGGCCAAATCGTGCAGATCGGCCCACAGCGCAATGTGGCTCGTGCACAATGCCTCCATACCACCTCTAACAGTACCTGATCCCCGGTGTTTTTCGACGCGGCAGCAAGCTGCTTGTCGTTGGCTGCGCCAGGAAACGCCGACTCATCGCGCTCAGCCCTTAGCCGCACGAATTCAATAGAAAATTTCTTTGGCAAGACGACCAGATCAGAGTAGCAGGTGGCTAATTTATTTGACCAAGCAAATGGAGCCTTTATGGAATCTCACCAAGCGAGCCACGCTACGATGCAAGTTAACTCAGCGCGGGCGTTGCCGTCTGTCCGTCACCTGCCGATAGGATTTTTCGGTTCAGTGATGAGCATTGCCGGCCTTTCGCTGGCCTGGCGACTTGCCAGCAAGGAGTATGGCGTGGACATCGCTGTGTCCAACACGGCAGGCATGGCCGCGATAGTGCTTTTTATTATTTTGACGCTTTCTTATCTCGGCAAATCCATCATGTACCCGGAGTTGGTCAAGCATGAATACCGGCATCCGGTGGTTGGAAGCTTCTTCGGCACCGTAGGCATTAGTATCCTGCTGCTGTCCAGTGTGGCCGGCGTCTATAGCGCAGCGGCTCAGTTAGTGATCTGGACTATCGGAACTGTCGTGACGCTGGCCTTGAGCGTCATCATGATTTCCCGCCTTCTGAATGGCAGCGCGTCTCCCACCAGTGTAGCGCCGTCCTGGCTGATTGCCGGTGTCGGCAGTCTCGACGTTGTTGTGACAGGAGGTGCGCTGACGGCTGAATGGACGCACGAAGTGAGCCTGCTGGCGGCAGCCATCGGCAGCGTTAGCGCCATCGTTTTCTTTGTCATGATTTTTTCCAGGCTGGTTCATCATGAACCGCTGGCGGATGCAATGCGCCCATCGAAGATGATACTGGTGGCACCGTTTTCAGTCGGCTTTATCGCCTATGTCAACCTGGTACAGAAAGTGGATATGTTTGCGGCGCTGCTGTTTTACTTCGCGCTGTTCCTGTTTGTGATTATCTCTTGCCGCCTTGCCGTGAAGCCAGCGCCTTTTTCACCGGCTTGGTGGGGCATCGGCTTCCCCATGGCGGCCTTGTCTAACTCCGCACTGATTTATTCCCATGCAGTCGGTGGAAAAGGCCTGGGATTCATCGCGGCGCTATTGCTGTTCCTGCTGACAGTTTCGATTGTTGTGCTTTCAGTGCGCACCGTATATGGCCTCGTTGCTGGCCTGGCCGCTGGCCGCGTGGTGGCTGCCTGAAAAAATTTGCTCCTGCGTGCGGAAGGTGGGCGGCGTTCAGATGTCCCGGCGAGACCCGAAAATATCTGAATGAGGATCATTGCTATTTGAAAATAAGAAGTGTTATCATTTGAGGAGTCGGGCGAAATATAATCGCCTGTCCAAGCCCATTGCTGTTGCTCCTCGTGTTACCAGCTCGGCACCGGGCTATTGATTACACTCAGGATACCAACTAGCATGGCCTCATCTGTACACCGCAAGTCCTCCTCTATTCTCTCGCTTACCCCTTGCGCCGCTGCAGTCGCGCTTGCGATGCTGGGTTTGTCTGGCCTGGCGCGCGCGCAACAGGCTGATGGTAATTCCAGCGACAATCCGCTAGTGCTCGAAAGCGTTCAGGTGTCCGGTAACTGGCTTGGCAGTGGCTTGCAGAACAGCGTGAAGAATTTCGCAGGTGCGCGCACAGTGGTGCGCAAGGAAGACATTGATAATACTGGCGCCTCCAGCATAGGCGATGTCATGCGCCGCATTCCCGGTGTGCAGAGCACGGATAACTCCGGCACCGCCGGTAGTGCCATTTCTCTTAATATTGGCGTGCGCGGCCTGACCGGGCGTTATTCCCCGCGCTCTACCGTGCTGCTGGATGGTATTCCGCTGGCAGTGGCGCCTTATGGCCAGCCTCAGTTGTCATTTGCGCCGGTCAGCCTGAATAATATCGAGGCGATCGACGTGGTGCGCGGCGGCGGCGCTGTGCGTTACGGCCCGCAAAACGTGGGCGGCATCATCAACTTCACCACCCGCTCCATTCCTGATACTCCCGGTGCGACCGGCGATGCTACGCTGCGCTACAACAACTTCAGCCAGGGCGGCCACAATGAGCAGTACAGCGCGTTTATCGGCAACCAGCTGGACAACGGTCTTGGCGTAGCCCTGCTGTATTCGGGCATGCAGGGTTCTGAATGGCGCGCCGGCAGCGACGAGCGCGTCAACGACTTCGCCGTCAAACTGCGCTACCAGCTGAGCCCTACCGCGCAGCTGTACGGTAAAGTGTCTTACTACGACGTCAATTCAAAAACGCCCGGCGGCCTGACGGTGGCGCAATACAACGCAGATTCTTTCCAGAACACGCGCCCTACCGACTTCTGGAGTGGCGACCGCAAAGGCGCCGATATCGGCTACCTGAATACTTTGTCTGCGACGCAGGAATTTGAAGTCAAAGCGTATTACAACGAAAGCTTCCGTCAGAGTGTGCTGATCAACTCTGCCCGGACCCAGCTTACCCACCAGCCGCGCAACTATCAGGTATTGGGACTGGAGCCGCGTTACACGCAGCGCTTTGCCCTTGGCGCGACAACGAATGATGTGACAGTCGGCTACCGCTACCTGCGTGAACGCGGCGACGATAACAGCTTTATCGAGACCATCCGCACCGGCGCGGTAGGCGCAACATCGACTTTTGATAATGCAACCGATGCGCACTCTGCCTATATTGATGACCGTATTGCTTACGGCGCCTGGCGTATTACGCCCGGCGTGCGGTTTGAGCACATATCCTCAGACCGTGAGGATATGACTTTGCATCAAGGGTTTGAGACACGCAACAACAAATCGCTGCCGTCACTGAACATTGCCTATCTGCTCAACCCGGCGCTGACGCTGTTTACCAATTACACCACCTCGTTTGGTCCCGTACAGAACATTCAGCTGAATTCGCAGACGGCAACCAATCCACTGAAACCGGAGCTGGCAAAAACCGCCGAAGTCGGCGCACGCTGGAAAACCCGCGAGGTCAGCGCGGAAGTCACCGCCTACAAACTGCGCTTCGATAACCAGATCATCCAGGTGCCGGGCATTACTCCTGCCACGTTCCAGAACATAGGTGCAACCCAGCACGACGGTATTGAATCTGCAGTGGACTATACCTTTGACGACGACAGCAAGCTGGCTGGGCTGAATCTATTTGCCAACTATAACTACACGCGCGCAATCCAGAAATCGGGCACTACGGCAGGCATGGATGTCCCCTTCTACTCACGCAATACCGGCACCGTAGGCGCGCGTTACCGCGTGCAGGCATGGACATTCAACCTGTCCGGCTCGCAGCAAAGCGCCCAGTTCTCTGACACGGCCAACACCCTGAAGGAAAGCGCGGATGGTAGCGTCGGCCGCATTCCGGGCTTCCGCACAATGAATGCGCAGGTCAACTGGAAAATGCCGGGCAAGAAAAACTTTGACGTGATGGTCGGTGTCAACAATCTGAACGACACTCGTTACTACACACGCAATGTGGACGGCAACGCCGGCCGCATGGTTGGTTCGCCGCGTATGGCGTATGTGGAAGTACGCGCTGGATTTTAAGCGATGAGGACTGCAGGCCCGGATCAAGGATTGAGCGGGCTTGCTTTAAACGGGCTGCGATGGCAGCCCGTTTGCTTTTGGGCGTTGCGACATATCATAATCATATAGATGGCTGAGCACGCTCCACCTGGCTATACGTTGAACCACAACGGAAGCCTTATTTCGCCGGCTTGCTGCAGGCTATATCAAATGCCGGAGCAACTTCAGGGAATTTCGTCGGTAGAGGATCTGAATATTTTTTAAGGATTTTCTCGCTATTCATCTGGCCCCATTCGGCATTGCCTGAATCTGCAGGCATAAATCCAATTTGCGCAGTAGCGGCGCTTTTCTTTGCGCAATCAAACGCAAACACCGTAATCGCATAACCCGGTTTCCCATTTGCCTGCTGCGGCGTGCGCAGCGCGACATAGGTCAGGCCGTTCTGCGACTGGATATGCTGCCGGTCAATATCAACCGGCTGAGATTTTTCTGTTTTTAGCTTTGTCCATTTAAATGGGGTCTGTTCGAAAGACTGGGCCAGCGCGCCGCCGGTGGAGACGAGCATCAGCATTGTCAACCCGAGTTTGTTTTGCATCCTGTGTTACCTCATTTTGTAATCAATATGACGTTGCCGGACCTTCAGGTGGTAACGGTGCCTTTTCTCGCAACATTCTTCCATACGCTACCAGGTCCTTCGGGTAAACCATATGCTCGATGAGGCTGTCATCGAGGTCTAGAAGGTAGGCGGCCGCTCCTGCCTCAAAAGCCCAGTAGCCGTAATACGGTGCGACCCCTTCTTTACTGATATTGAGATGGCCATCATGCCAGCGAGGATGATCCTTCATCGCTGGATACCACTTCTGCAGATACTCTTTCAGCAACGATTCCGACTCCTTCGGCGTTTCCGCATAAAACAACTGGCTGAGGATAGTAAATGGTTTTCCAAGAATACAGGTGTCGGGAATTTCTTCCACATTGGTATAGGCAGCGGCCAGGCATTCGAGTAGAGAATCGAGATTGCGGTGGCTCCGGAGAACGTTCATTATTCGCCCGACAGAACGCTCGTCGCGCACCAGAATTGCCACGCTCAAAAGCTGCAACGTGTCTTCGTAATCAGCCAGCGTATTGAAATCAGGCGCGGCCCTATACTCATATGGCTCATCCTCCGGATATCTTTCTTTGATTGTTTTCAACCAAAGGTGGTCAGCGTCATTCCAGGCTTCAAACAGGTCTACAATGCCGCTGATTTGCGGCGCAAGCGCCTCTACGGGCACGCCAGCGGTAAAATCAAGCATCCACAACCAGAATGCCTCTAGGTAAAGCATGGCGGTGTCTGACGAATGCGATTCGGTGCCAGCTGTCGCTGCCCTTAGATTTTCTGTGCTGACTGCGATTAGCGCACGCTGATTGATGCTTGTCTTGACATATAAATCCTCAGTCAAGAATTGTTGGCGGCGGCGGCCGTCAAAGGATCTGTCATCTTCCATCAAGCATTATCCGGTGCATTGTGCGTAGTCGCCGTACTGTTAGTGCATTCAACTTTGATCGGTACTGCGTTGCCAGATAGTGGCGCCGTAGCTGGCGCCTTCAAATACCGGCATGATCTCGCCCTGTTTGAAGAAGCGCCGGCTATTTGCCTGCGCCGGGGTCTCCCAGTAGCCTTCCGCAGGGCAAGGCTGACCGCCCTGCACTCTTCCGCTTTCAGCCGCCTCGCCAGCTTTGCTGGTGTACCGGTCCTGTTCGCGCAACATCTTCCCATAGGCGACCAGGTCTTTCGGATAGACCAGGTGATCGATCAGGCTGTCGTTCAGGTCGAGAAGGTACACGGCTGCACCGGCTTCAAAAGCCCAGTAACCGTAATATGGTGCGTGGCCCTCTTTGTTAATGTTGAGATGGCCGTCATACCAGCGGGGATGGTCCTTCATGGCCGGATACCATTTCTTCAGGTACTGCTCCAGCAGCGCTTCCGATTCGTCCGGCGTTTCCGCATAAAATAGCTGGGTCAGCGTATCAAACGGTTCGCCAAGGATGGTATCGTCCGGCACTTCTTCTACATCAACATAGGCGCTGATCAGGCATTCAAACAATGAATCCTGATTGCGGTGGCTACGCAGCACATCAATGATCCGCATGACAGAACGTTCGTCGCGCACCAGAATCGCCACACTCAGCAGCTGCAGTGTATCTTCGTAATCGGAGAGAGCATTGAAGTCGGGCGCAGCCCGGTATTCATAGGAGCCGTCCTCGGGATACTTTTCCGTCAAATCTTTTAACCAAAGCTGGTCGGCATCATTCCATGCTTCAAATGCATCTACTATTCCTGAAATTCGTGGAGCCAGATCTTCAATCGGTTTTCCTGCCGTGTAATCCAGCATCAATATCCAGAAAGCTTCCAGATACAGGTAATGTTGAATAGAAGAGCTTTCTTGCGGAGAATCTGACTGCGCAACGTTTTTTTGTTCGCGGCTGATGAGCTTGTGCTGGTTTTCTAAAGTTTTTTCATACAACTCTTCGCCTAAAAACTGTTGGCGGCGTTGTTCCATGAATGATTTTTTTTCAGTCATTTTTTTGTTTTCGGTAATTTTTTGGGTGCGCCGCCAGGTTTTGGTTTTTTAGCACCCTCGCCATCGCTATTATCTTCAGAGCCACTGCTTGCCGTTTTCTTCTTTTGGGTGGGCGCCAGTTTTCTTCTGTCTACAACGGTGTCAATCTCATCCCAGGTAAAGGTCTCACTGACATCGTGCGTTGGCTTGTGCACATCATGCAATTCTACTTTATATGGATTGCCCGACTTTAGGATGTCTATCACTCCCTGAAGGTGCTCCAGAGTGCCAGGCGCAGGCAAAAGATGCAGGCCCTTGGGGGATTTTGCCATCTTCCCAAACGGATTTGATACCGACGGTATGATGAGAAATAGATAGACCCAGCGATTTTTTAAATTCTTTGCATCCCGCATTTCCTCTTTACTGGTGCTACCCCGTATCCAGTCCCGCCCCATCTGCGTTCCTTTTTTAGGTTCTCCCAGCAGGCTCCATAAGGCCAGTTGCCTGTCATTCAGCGTGGCGGGCGCGGTGGGTATGCTGCCCTGCCGCATCTTCTTCTGCCCCATGCCGTACATGCTGCCGGCGCTTTCGCTGGTCTTGGCTTCGATAAAATGATAGGTCGTTGCATCAGTCTGCCAGATCGTGTCGACGCCTGCCAGCGTCACTTTGGCCAAGTCTTCCGGCACCAGTTCCGAAGGCCTTTCATCCTTGTTGTTAGGGGCAACAATGCGCGGAAATGCCGATTTCCACTTGCCCTTGACGTTGCCATGCGGCCATGCGCCTTTTGCGTTGAGCTTCTGCTCCATGTGGTAATAATCGGCCATGTGTTCGCCGACCAGGCCGCGCGGGATAAAGGTAATGTCGCTCAGCAGCTCCTTGGCGGTGCGGCGCGCGTGGCTGGTGTGGCCGGTATCTGCCTGGGTCGTCTGGCGATTGGAATCCGCAACCTTTTCATGGGTTTTGCCTTTTCCGGGAGACACTGGTTCTGCGGGCTTTGCCTTGGCGGCTGGTGCTTCCGTATGGTGTTTGGGGGCTGGCGCAGGTGCAATATGGCTGGCGGCAGCGGCAGGTTTGTCATTGTGCTTGGCGCCGGTATTGCCGACCACGGCAGCGGCGTACGTCACTTTTTGCGCGACCCACAGCGCATCTTCACCCAGCATGTCCTTGATCAGCTCTTGCAGCGCGGCAGAACCTTCCTGGATGCCGGCTTTCAAAGGCCCGCGCACCTGCTCCACCCGGGGTTTCATATCGCGTGCGAGATATTGTATGTCTTCGGGCAGCCACCAGTGCGGCTCGGACAAGATGGTCAACAAGTCGACGCAGTTATCCAGCGCATCCATGGTCAGCGTAATGGCCTGCTGGGTATTTGCCGCCCACTGGAAAGTCTTGAAAAACTTGATCGCGGCGCCCTTGCCTTTACCCAGCATGCTTTCCACCAGCGCAGAACTGGGGAGGTGGCCCAGAAGCTTGCTCTCGTTGCGCAGTTTCTTGATCGGCTTGACGATGGTCTTGAACAGGCTGCCTACTTCGGGGATGCAGCCGAACGCAGCCAGCGCCATGTCGATCCAGTCGTCCTTGGTGGCGTTGCCTACGCCCTTCTTGCCGATACGGTAAATCATGCCGGACACGTCGCGCACGTCCATGATCTGGTCTACAACCGGAATCAAGGAAATAGCGCCGCCGACAATCATCGCTGCGGTGCCCTGATCTTCTTCAAAGTCACCCATAATCAGGTCTTTGAAGAATTTCCCTATGTCGTCAAGAAGGCTGGTGTCTGGTGCTGTCGTCATGCGTCCTCGCCGGTTTCATTTTTCTTGCGCTCGGCCTCTATCAGTGCCTTTGCCTGGTCTTGCTGTTGCCGCGCGCGCTGCAATAGCGGGTCCGGTTTTAAGGGTTCTGGTTTCCATTCGCGGCGGTCTTCGCCGTATTCAACGTGGTAGTCGCCCTTTGGTGCGTTGGCGACCAGCGCATGGCCTTTGTCATCCAGCGTGCCCTGGCGTGATGTGCCATCTGCGAACGTGATTTTATAAGGCGCGCCTTTGACAGGCTCCAGATCGCTGTAGTGGAAGTTCAGTTCAATATCTTTTTTCAGCTCGTCGGCTGTTGGCAACGCGGGCAGGCTGGGGCTGGCGCTGGCGGGCCCCGCCAGCTCTTTCATGCCGGCGTTAAAAGCCATGGTTCCCGGCCCGTGGATCATGATGTTGCCGCCTTCCAGCCGGATGTAGGCGCCCTGAGCTGTGAGCAGTACATGTTTGGGCGCGGCAATGGTGACCGCCTTGCTGATGCTGGCGACGGTGATCTGCT
Organism: Undibacterium sp.; assembly: GCA_043726505.1. Classification (GTDB taxonomy): domain Bacteria; phylum Pseudomonadota; class Gammaproteobacteria; order Burkholderiales; family Burkholderiaceae_D; genus Undibacterium. Next base: position 10,981 of record JAYSKH010000353.1, read on the forward strand.
TGTCTGCGGTGACACGGGTTTCATCGCTCTGGCTCTGCAGGCTGAATTTGCCTGCGGCAGCGTGCAGCTTGATGCCGGTTTCCTTGTTGGGCTTGTCCTTGCCAGCCTCTGCACTTACTTTGCCGTAGGTGAACAGGCCTATGCCTGCCTTGACGGCATGAAAATGATTTCCCTGTGCCGCAAAATTGATGTCCTGGCCGGCGGTGATGCTGCTGGTATTGCCTGCATTGAAAACGGCATCTGCCGGTGTTGTGGCAGCGATGCCGGCGGGGCTGCTGAACTGTATCTGCGGGTCGCTGTAAGCGGTGACCTGGCCTTGTCCGCCACTGCCGTCGGTATTGGCACTGGCATCTGTGCCTGCACTGCCCTTCAGCACCTCCGCGCTATGTTCTTGCTGCAGCAGCGCGGGGAGCTTCGCCGGTTCGGGTTCATCCTGTTTTTTGTCGTCTTTCAGCTTGGCATTGTGCGCCTGTGCCGTTTCGGCCAGGCTTAACTGGATGGCGTGGCTGGCTTCTATCTGGGCCAGCGCCTCGGTGGAATCCAGCTGGCTGCCGGTGGCGTTTGTCCGCGCGTCGCTGCTGATGAGCAGGCCTTGCCCCGCTCTTACTGCGGCGCTGTTCTGGGTTTTAAGTTCGCTGCCAAAGCCGGTCTTGTTCAGCCTCTGGTTGTCGGTCTGATGGCGCAGGTGACCAAGGTTGAGTTCGCTGGCGCCGTCATGCGGGCTGGCATGGCTTTGCAGGCTGGTCCTGCTTTCGCCAGGGCTATCGTCAAAGACCAGCTGGTTATAGCCGCCACTGCCCTGTTGGCTGGTGCCCATGGCCTGGGTTTTGATGCCGGACAACGCCGCCGGATGCGCATGCGCATCGGCTTCGCCAGGAAACCATGCGGGAGCGTTGCCGGTGGCCGCGCCGGCGCCTTGCGCCAGCTGGTTATATTGGGCGTCTTGCTGCCCCTGGCCGTTATACAGGCTGCCGATAATGACGGGCCGGTCTATATCGCCTTCAATAAAATCCACCAGCACTTCCTGGCCGATGCGTGGAACCGTATTGCTGCCCCAGTTGGAACCGGCAACGGGCGCCAGCGAAGTAGCTATCCTGACCCAAGTACCGGATTGCTCATTTGCCGGCGCGCCGGTATGGCCGCCGCTCTGCGGATGCACGAGGCGGCTATGGCTATTGTCGCCGCGCTGCCAGTGGAACTGTACCTTGACTCTATGATCGCGGTCGGTGTGGATGACTTCGCCCTGCGGCCCCACCACGACAGCAGTCTGCTGGCCGTATACGGTGGGCTTGGGATGCAGCAGTTTTCCTTGCGGGTCGGTGCCCATGCTACGGTAGGGAATTTTGCTGCGGATGGCATCCACACGGTTGCGGTAGATGGGTTTCTCGCCTTTTTGCGCATCGGCTGATTGCAGCAGGCTGGCCGGGCTGAATGGATCTGACTGTTGTCCATCATCCTGTGTAGCGTCCGCGTGCGGCAACCCCAGGCTTTGCGCAACGTGGGCATGCAGGTCTGCACTCAGATTGTTATGCCCCTGGTGCACAACACGCAACACCACAAAACTGCGATCGTCATCGCTGATTTCCAGATCATGGCCGGCTTGGCCATTCAGC
>JAYSKH010000354.1:0-2019 GCA_043726505.1 Undibacterium sp.
CATGGTAATTAGCCAGGGATACCAATGAGCGGCCCCGAACATCACAAGCTGCAAAGTGGCATGGAATTCGATGGCTATCGCCTCGAAGAGAAATTGCACACCGGTGGCATGGCAGCCTTGTGGCGCGTGACAGATTTGCGTAGTCGTCATTCATTGACAGATGATGGCAGCCAACCTGCGTTGATCATGAAAGTGCCGCTGCTGTATTCAACAGATGATCCTACCGCCATCGTTGCCTTTGAAGTCGAGCAAATGATCATGCCCAAACTCAAGGGCAGGCATGTGCCACGTTATTTTGGTGCAGGTGATTTTGATGCCCAGCCGTATATCGTCATGGAGCAAATCGCCGGCACATCCTTGCGCAGCCGTTTTGAAGAAGCGCCTTTGCCAGTTGCGGAGGTGGTGGATATTGGCATCAAGGTCGCGCATGCCTTGCAGGATCTGCACAAGCAGCATGTCATCCACCTCGATATCAAACCCAGCAATATCATGTTCCGCGCCGATGGTACAGCGGTGCTCATCGATTTTGGTTTGTCGCGGCATGACAGATTGCCGGATTTGCTGGATGAAGAATTCCGCCTGCCCATGGGCACTGGCCCCTATATTTCACCTGAGCAGGTCATGGGTGTGCGCGATGAGCCTCGTAGTGATTTGTTTTCGCTGGGGGTATTGCTATATCACTTGGCGACAGGCCAGCGGCCCTTTGGTCACCCGACTTCAGTAGCTGGCCTGAAAAAACGTCTCTATCGTGATCCCATACCGCCGTGCAGCCATCGCAGAGATTTACCGACATGGTTGCAGGAAATTATCTTGCGCTGCCTGGAGGTGGAGCCGCAGGCACGCTTTGATACTGCAGCGCAGCTGGCTTTTTTATTGCAGCATCCTGATCAATTGCAATTGACGGCGCGGGCAGAAAAGCAGGTGCAGGATGGTTATCTGTCCGTACTCAAACGGCGTTTCCAGATTAATGGTGCCGAACCGGCTTTATCACAGAGTCTGTCCGATAAATTATCGAGAGCCCCCATCATTGTCGCCGCGCTGGATTTGACGGGTGGTTCAGAAGCCTTGGCAGAAAGCCTGCGCAATATCACCAGGCGCATGTTGCAGACCGATCCCGGTGCGCGCCTGGCTTGCCTGACCATACGTAAAGTCAGCCGCATAGGCATGGATGACAGCCTGATACAGCAAGGCGAAAACATCCATGTCAAACAACTGGTCGACCTCAAGCACTGGGCCAGGCCATTGAACCTGAATCCCGACAAGATCACTTTCCATGTGCTGGAAGCATCCGACCCGGCTACCGCCATTATCGATTATGCCCACAACAATCGTGTGGACCACATCATCATCGGTTCGCGCGGTAGTTCTGCTTTGCGCCGCTATCTGGGCAGCGTGTCAGCACAAGTCGTGGCCGAGGCAGAATGTACGGTGACCGTCGTGAAAGCGCACGACAAATGAACTGGAGATAAGCAAGTGATAAGCAGCGCTACCTTTTCATGCTTTCCAAAACCTGATCAACAAAATCACCATCTGCATCGCTGAACTTCAGGCGTACCGGATACCATTCCAGGCTGGGGGCCAGCCATAAATCCAGTTGCTGGTCTTTGGAATCTGCTGGTGGTGCCTTACTGACGTGGATGGCGACCATATCACCCATGGGAGTCTTGATATTTTCAGAGCCCACTACTTTAAAGGTCCAGGGATCTGCATCACGGCGGCCTGCGACCAGCATCTTCCATTCCGAACCTGCCTTGAAAGCTTCACCTGCGGCGCGGGCGATCGCTATCAATTGCCAACTGGCGCTGGTTCTGTCCTGTTCGCCGCCTTTCAGGACATAGGTTTCTGTGGATGCGCTAAAGCGCAGGGTTTTGCTGTCACGCTCAAAGGTGGTCGTGGTAGCGGATTTGCGAAAGCGTTTTTCGACAAATTTGTCAGGTGCCAGGCCATAGTCATCGATATTGCCCTGGCTGCTGGCATCGAGGATTTTACCCACCAGCATGGCATGGGTTTCTGTGATGA
>JAYSKH010000355.1:0-4369 GCA_043726505.1 Undibacterium sp.
CCTTCTGTCTGTTGGCGAACTTATGGGCAGGCGATTTGTGCCTGAGTGTAACAATGTTAAAAGCGGCTCAAGGTGAGCTGCAGCAGGATCAGGTTTCGCGCATCGTTTTGCGCTTTTGCATCCCTTGGATGTCGGCAGCCCTGTCATCAAGCGATTCTTCCTGGCGGAACAGATCACGGTAAGCCTTGACGATAAACATCACCAGCCCGACAATCGCCAGCGACATAGAGGCCGGCCACAGCCAGTCGGGCAGCCGGTTTGCGCATAGATGAGTGGCGTGGCAGATCGCAGGTTCTGCCACCCGCAGCAGGTTGATCAGCGCAAACAGCGCCATTGAAAACAGAAAATATTTGAAACAGCCGTATTTCAGCGGATACTTCTTTTTCATTTTCTTCACCCTTGCCCTTTTCCGGAATGGCGCCAGCGCTATAACGAAAGTGCTAGCGCAGCATGGCCGCATATATGCACAACATCATCGTGCAGCCAGCATCCGATCCGTATCGGACTACTCCTATAAGCATGTCGGAAGTGTAGTCAAGAAAATTTCCTGCCGCCGCAGAGTCAGGCGTGTGCGCCCTGCTCTATCAGCGGTTCCAGCGTGCTGCCCTTGGGCAAGCCGACATCGCCGTTTTTGATACAGGCATGGCCATGGTCTATGCCAGCCCGCATCGCTTCTTCGCTGGACTGGAATACCGTGCGCAGCTTGTGGCGGATGGCGGGAACCCGGTCGCGGGTATGGTCGATGGCTTTTTCAAACAACACGTTCACTTCCCATTCGCCGTCTTCACGGCCTACCACCATCGGCGTGAACAGGTAACCATCGTCTTCAAAGAAAATAATCTTGGACATGTTTCAACCTCGAAGTTGCAGCAGATTCCAGAATAGCAGGCAGCCGCACCACGCTGCCGGGAGGCCGGCAGCATAGTGCGGCATCGGCGGATTTAGTGAACGGGGTTGGAGTAAAACGAATTCACGGTATCGTTCCAGCGCTGGTCTGCCATGTCGGGCCAGTCGTCGGAATCAAAGCCGGGGGCGTCCGCAAACCTTTCCTTGGGAACATCCAGGACGAAGCGATGGTTGACCGTATCCAGCCGCAGTGCGCTCCACGGCACGGCAAACAGCTTCTCGCCTATCGTAAACACGCCGCCGTGCGCCAGTACGGCGTAGGCAACCTGACCAGTACGGGTGTCGAGCATGATTTCCTTGATGTCGCCCAGGTGCTCATCCTGCGCGTTGTGCACGTGGTCGCCGATCAGCGTGTTGGCGCCCATCAGTTCCGGACCGGGGCCCTTGTGCCCGTTGTCCTTGTACATGCCGTAGGTATCGTTGTCGTAATGTGCCATGGTAGCCTCCTTTAAGAAGGCTTCAGCATGGCCGGGGAATGCAGCGCAGTCAGTTCGGTAGCGCGCTTACTTTGGAGCTACACGAACTGCTGCGGATCTGGCGATGAGCATGAGCATTACAATTCCTGCTTGTCCTCCAGCAAGCCGGCGATGATGCGGCGCGCGCGGTTGGCACCGGCATCCACATGGATATCCAGCCAGCTGGCGCGGTCGCCGAAGCGCTGCATGTTCTCATACTGCGCCTTGATGATGACGCGGTCTTCATCAAACGTATATTCGATCTGCTGTAACACAGTGGCGATGGTTTCCGGCATGTCCGGGTGTTTGTTGCTGGCCATGCTCCAGAAATAATGCGAAGTGGTTTCAGTTTCCGGCGTAATACCGTGAAAGCCGCGCAGATGGAGTCCGCCGCGTTGGGGATCTTCCAGCACCGGCAATCCGCCGCCGGGCTCAATCGCCCCGGTCCAGATACGGAGGTGGCTGGGGTGAAATTCAATTTCCTGCCAGCGGTCGCAGCTTTCCTTGAACGGCCATGCGGCGGTGTAGGACGGCGGCGGCGGCGTGCCCGGCATCAGCCGTACCACGCTCACCGTGCTATCGTCGCCGCTGACTTTCATTTCGGCCGTCATATGCTGTTTGGCATTGCCGCCTATGGTTTTGGCGTGCACGTAGCCGACGTGGCTGAGATCCAGCAGGTTGTCATGGATCAGCTGATAAGGCGCATCGTAATGGTAGACGCCGCCGCCGAACTTGTATTTGGGGTCTTCATGGTGCGGATACTCAGGCGGCTCATGCGTGGGCGCGCCGCCCTGCTGTTTCGGCATCCATATCCACAGGATGTGGTTCTTTTCCACCAGCGTATAGGCGCGTACCCTGGCCTTGGACGGTATCTTGCCCTGACCGGGAATTTCTATGCAGGCACCGCTGGTGTCGTACAGCAGGCCATGGTAGCCGCAGCGCAAGCCCTGCCCTTCCACCATGCCGCAGGACAAAGGCAGCGAACGGTGGCAGCAGCGGTCTTCCAGCGCGCCGGCTTCGCCATCGCCGGTGCGGAACAGCACGACCGGCTGGTTCAGAAAAGTGCGCGCAATGGGCTGCTCTTTCAGCTCCCACGAAAAGCCGGCCACGTACCATTGGTCCAACGGGAATGTGGTTTTTTTCAATGCCGACAGCGGCACCTGGGTAATGGTATTCATGTTTGTCTCCTCATCTGATTTTTCATACAGCAGTGTGAAATCTCTCCGCAAGCCTACAGATCCAGCACCAGCAGACCCCTGCCGCGCGAGCAGCAGGGCGTGAACTGGTCGTTCATGGCGTGTTCAGCATCCGTCATGTACACGTCGCGGTGCAGCGGCAAGCCGTCTATTACCCTGGTGATGCAGGTGCCGCATACGCCCTGCTCGCACGACGTCGGTAGTTCTATGCCTTTGTCGGCCAACACTTCCACCACGCTGCGGTCTGCTGGAATGGTGTAGGTGTGGCCGCTACTTGCCAGCCGGATTTCAAAGGCGGCATCGCCCGCAGTGTCTTGCGGCTGCGCGGCAAAGTATTCAAGGTGCAGGTTTTCTTCCGGCCAGCCGTGCTCCTTGGCCTTGGCAAGCACATGCGCAATGAAGCCAGCAGGGCCGCAGACGAACAGGTGTAGCCCCTCTTCCAGCTGTGCAAACAGCGCGTCTGCATCTAGCTTTTGCGAAGGCGGGCCATCATCAAAATGAAAATGCACGTTGCGCGCATAGGCAGATTGCGCAATGCGTTGCTGGAAAGCCGTGCGCTCACGCGAGCGGTTGCAGTAGTGCAGTTCAAAATTGGCGCCTTCGCGCTGCAACTGCTCCGCCATGCAAATGATGGGGGTGATGCCTATGCCGCCGGCCAGCAGCAGGCTGCGTCGCGCAGGCCGCAGCGGGAAGTGGTTCCTCGGTTCACTAATCGTCAGCGGGCTGCCTTCCTGCAAGCCGTGCATGGCCACCGAACCGCCGCGCGAGGCAGGGTCTTTCAGCACTGATACCAGATAGCGCTGCGTTTCTGCCGGATCATTGCACAGCGAATACTGGCGCACGATGCCCGTCGTCGCGTGCACATCAATATGCGCACCGGCAGTAAAAGCCGGCAACGGGCTGCCATCCGCGCTGACCAGCTCCAGGCTGACGATGTCATGCGCTTCCTGCGTCTTCCTGGCAATTTTGACGGAGAGCTGCTTCATCATCATTTCCCCGGGTCTTTCACCATCGGAAAATTCTCAAATTCCCGGTTCACCAGCTTGCCGTCGACTTTTTCCACTTTGCGCACATACACGTTTTGCACCGCATCGCGCGTTTCCGCATCAATCAGCAAGGGGCCGCGCGGGCTGTCCAGTTGCAGGCCTTTGGCGCTGGCCAGCATCTTGTCTGCATCCACATTGCCGTTCTGCTTGCGGATGCCGTCATAGATAACGCGCATCGCGTCGTAGGCCGCTACGGCAATGAAGTTGGGCGTCATCTTGCCATCGCCGACATTGGCAAAGTTGGCCACAAACTGGCGGTTCAGCGCGGAAGGATGCGCGGTGGAGTAATAACCGGTGGAGATCGCGCCTATCGCGGCATCGCCGACGGCCGCCAGCGTATCGTCATCGGCCCAGCCTTCGGTCGCCAGCACCTTGATGCCTGACTTGGCCAGCTCGCCATTGGCAAAGCCCTTCATGAAGGACACAATGGGTTCGCCCGCAGGCAAAAAGGTAAACACGGCATCCGGCTTGGCATCCTTGATGCGCCGCAGGAAAGGAGAAAAATCCCGCGTCGCCAGCGGCACCCGCAGCTCGCCCGCCAGCACGCCGCCTGCTGCGGCATAACCTTTCTTGAACCAGGTTTCGGCATCTACGCCGGGGCCATAGTCGGATACCAGCACAAACGCCCGCTTGATGCCGTTTTTTGCCGCCCACCGGCCCATGGGCTCTGCTACTTGTGGAATGGTGTAAGACGTGCGCACGATATACGGCGATTTGGACGATACGGCGGAGGTGGCCGCCAGCATCACATACATAGGCTTTTTCG
>JAYSKH010000356.1:0-15610 GCA_043726505.1 Undibacterium sp.
CGCCGTGCCTACCCGCGCCGAAGTATCCGACGTGGCCAACGCCGTGCTGGACGGCACTGATGCCGTGATGACATCTGCGGAAACAGCTTCCGGCCGCTATCCGGTAGAAACGGTAGAGGCAATGGCCGCCATCTGCCTGGAGGCGGAAGCCTTCCAGGAGTGCAAGCTGGATGCGGATTTCATGAACCAGACATTCACCCGCATTGACCAGTCCATTGCCTATGGCGCGCTGTTCACCGCCTACCATCTGCGTGTGAAGGCGATTGCTGCACTGACGGAATCCGGCTCTACTACCCTGTGGATGAGCCGGCACATGATCGACATACCGATTTTTGCGTTGACGCCCAGCATTGCCACCCAGCGTAAGGCTGCGCTATACCGCAATGTTCAGACTTTCGAGTTGCCTGCATCGACCGACAGGGAGGTGGTGCTGAAAGCCGCTGAGAACCTGCTGCTGGAAAACGGCGTCGTCAACAAAGGCGACATGATTGTCGTTACCTGGGGTGAGCCTATGGGCGCAGTCGGCGGCACCAATTCCCTGAAGATAGTCAGGGTTGGCGAATAACCGGCAATAGTAACAAGCCCCGGCGCCGGCGCATGTTGCGCATGGCGCAAGCTGCAGATCGGGTTGTCGCGGTCAAAAGATTTTTAATTGTAGTACCTTGGGAGAACCATTATGCCACTCGTATCCATGCGCCAACTGCTGGACCATGCCGCTGAAAACGGTTATGGATTGCCAGCCTTTAACGTCAACAACCTGGAACAGGTTACTGCGATCATGGAGGCTGCCGATGAAGTCGGTGCGCCGGTGATCATGCAGGCCTCTGCAGGCGCCCGCAAATACGCCGGCGAAGCTTTTCTGCGCCACCTGATTTCTGCTGCGGTGGAAGCCTATCCGCACATCCCTGTGGTCATGCATCAGGATCACGGCCAGTCGCCGGCAGTCTGCATGGCGGCGATCAAATCCGGCTTTACGTCGGTGATGATGGACGGTTCGCTGATGGAAGACGGCAAGAGCGTTGCCAGCTATGAATACAATGTGGAAGTGTCGCGCAAGGTCGTGGAATTCTCACACGCAATCGGCGTTACGGTAGAAGCAGAACTGGGCGTGCTCGGTTCGCTGGAAACCATGATGGGCGACAAGGAAGACGGCCACGGCGCCGACGGCAAGATGACGCGTGAGCAGTTGCTGACCGACGTCGCGCAAGCTGCCGATTTCGTCAAGCTGACACAGTGCGATGCACTGGCGATTGCCATCGGCACCTCGCACGGCGCGTACAAATTCTCGCGCAAGCCTACCGGCGATATCCTGGCGATAGACCGTATCAAGGAAATCCACCAGCGCATCCCCAACACGCATCTGGTCATGCACGGTTCTTCTTCCGTACCGCAGGAACTGCTGGAAGAGATTCGCCAGTTCGGCGGCGATATGAAAGAAACGTATGGCGTGCCGGTGGAAGAAATCGTTATCGGCATCAAGCACGGCGTGCGCAAGATCAATATCGATACCGATATCCGTCTGGCAATGACCGGCGCCATCCGCCGTTACCTGGCTGAAAATCCAGGCAAGTTCGACCCGCGCGATTACCTGAAACCAGCCCGCGAAGCTGCCAAACTGGTGTGCAAGGCGCGTTACCTGTCGTTCGGTTGTGAAGGCCAAGCCGCCAAGATCAAACCTCTGGCGCTGGAAAAAGTCGCAGAACAGTACAAAAAAGGCACGCTGGCGCAGATCGTCAACTAAGCCCTGCAAGGTTCAACCCGGCTTCGTCCGGGAGCACAGCACCCAGGGCGCGCCGAATTCAACCGGCTGCGCCCTCGGCACTTTTGGCAGCATATTGTTTTACTGAAATCATCCCCATGACTACGCAACTCCAATCCACACTTCATTCCCTGCCGCTGCTGGGCCGCGGCAAGGTTCGCGACAATTACGCCGTCGGCGAAGATAAACTGCTGATCGTCACCAGCGACCGTTTGTCCGCGTTCGACGTCATCATGTCCGAGCCCATTCCCGACAAGGGCCGGGTACTGAACCAGATGGCCAATTTCTGGTTTGAAAAGCTGGGCCATATCGTGCCTAACCACCTGACGGGCATTACGCCGGAATCCGTGGTTGCAGCCGATGAAGCGGATCAGGTGCGTGGTCGCGCCGTCGTAGCCAAGCGCCTCAAGCCCATCCTGGTGGAAGCGGTCGTGCGTGGTTACATCATCGGTTCCGGCTGGAAGGATTACCAGGACACCGGCGCCATCTGCGGCATCAAACTGTCAGAAGGCCTGCGTCAGGCAGACAAGCTGGCCTCGCCTATTTTCACGCCTGCCGCCAAAGCGGAAATGGGCGAACATGATGAAAACATCAGCTTCGCCGACATGGAGGCACGCATAGGCAAGGAGCTGGCCGCCAAGATGCGCTACATCAGCATACAGCTGTACACCGAAGCAGCCAATTATGCGGCTACACGCGGCATCATCATCGCCGACACCAAGTTTGAATTCGGCCTGGACGACAATGGCGTGCTGCATCTGATGGATGAAGTGCTGACAGCGGATTCTTCCCGCTTCTGGCCGGCAGATTCCTACGCGCCCGGCATGTCGCCGCCGTCTTTCGACAAGCAGTTCGTGCGTGATTATCTGGAAACCATCACGTCGTGGAAAAAGACCGCGCCTGCACCGGCACTGCCGGATGATGTGGTAACTAAAACTGCCGCTAAATACCGCGAAGCACTGGAACGCCTGACTGGCGAAACCCTGAAGGACTGATGATGGCAACGTCAAACAATGCACCGCTGGTCGGTGTCGTCATGGGTTCTTCTTCTGACTGGGAAGTGATGCAGAATGCGGTAACTATTCTGCAGGAATTCGGCATCCCGTTTGAAGCGCAGGTTGTGTCGGCACACCGCATGCCGGACGACATGTTCAGCTATGCAGAAACCGCGCGCGAGCGCGGCCTGCGCGCGATCATCGCCGGCGCCGGTGGTGCAGCCCACCTGCCGGGCATGATCGCTGCCAAGACCATTGTGCCGGTACTGGGCGTGCCTGTGCCGTCCAAATACCTGCGCGGCGAAGATTCGCTGTTGTCCATCGTGCAAATGCCCAAGGGCATTCCAGTCGCCACTTTTGCGATAGGCGAAGCGGGCGCGGCAAACGCGGCGCTGGCTGCGATCGCGATGCTGGCGACGACGGACCACGTGCTGGCCAGCCGACTGCTGGAATACCGCGACAAACAGACGCAGGTAGCGAAAGACATGAAACTGCCGGTGTAAGCTTGAGCAGAACCCGAGAGCCCTCTCCCGCGTGCGGGAGAGGGCAGGGTGAGGGCGGTGAAAGAGATGTAGAAGTTTTAATGGCCGACCCTTTAGTGCGCACTTTGACGGCTTGTCCATGCAAAAGCGGGCGACTAAAAAGTCGGCTATTCATAACGTGCCGGCTTCAATACTTATACATGAGTGTGACCCCCCTCACCCCAACCCTCTCCCGCACGCGGGAGAGGGAGTTTTCTCCTAACGTATAGCTTGCATGAACAGGCTTGGAAAAAATGGCAACAAATCAAAACAAAACCGCAAGAACCGCCCACCCACCTACCGAATCCGAACAGACCTGGCTGGGCATCATGGGTGGCGGCCAGCTGGGCCGCATGTTTGCACATGCCGCGCAGGCAATGGGCTACAAGGTGGCAGTACTGGAACCTCAGGCAGATTGCCCGGCCGGCCAGGTGGCAGACCGCCATATCCAGGCAGATTACACCGATGAAGCAGCGCTCGCGGAACTGGCCAGCCTGTCGGTGGCCGTGACGACTGAATTTGAAAACGTGCCGGCGCACAGCCTGGCTTTCCTCGCTGAGCGCACCTTTGTCGCTCCCAGTGCCGCTTGCGTGTCGATCGCGCAGGACAGGGTCGCTGAGAAAAAATTCTTTTCCAGCGTAGGCGCTGCCACGCAGGTGCTGCCCGCGCCGCACGCGGTCATCACCAGCAGCGGCGATATCGACGCAGCCGGTGCAGAACTGTTGCCGGGTATCCTGAAAACCGCGCGCATGGGGTATGACGGCAAGGGCCAGGTCAGGGTCCGTACGCTGGAAGAGTTGCATGCCGCCTATGAGGGTATGAACGGCGTCGTCTGTGTGCTGGAAAAAATGCTGCCGCTCGCGTATGAAATTTCGGTACTGGTGGCGCGTGGCGTTGATGGCGAAGCCGTGGTCTATCCGATTGCTGAGAACGTACACCGTGACGGCATCCTGTTCACGACTACCGTGCCTAGCCAGAATGTTTCCTCGCATATTGCAGAAACCGCCCAGCATGCAGCGCTGGAAATCATCGCCGGCATGGATTATGTCGGCGTGCTGTGCATAGAATTTTTCGTGTTGCAAGATGGTTCGCTGGTCGTCAATGAAATGGCGCCGCGCCCGCACAATAGTGGTCACTACACGGTGGATGCCTGCATTACCAGCCAATTTGCGCAGCAGGCGCGCGCCATTGCGCAATTGCCGCTGGGCGACGTGCGCCAGCATTCTCCTACCGTTATGCTGAACATCCTTGGCGACATCTGGTTCGACGATGCAGCTGGAGCGGCCGGGTCTTCCACTGCAACGCGCGAACCTGCCTGGGACCAGGTGCTGGCGCTGCGCGGCGCGCACCTGCACCTGTACGGCAAGGCAGAAGCCCGGCGCGGCCGCAAGATGGGCCATGTAACCTTTGTCGCCACGACAATGGAAGCCGCGCAGGCCAATCTGCAGCAGGCATGCCGCATCCTTGGCATCCCGGTCTAGCCTGGTCTAGGCGATATTGTGAGTGACAGCGTGAGCACAGCAAACGAACAGACTATTATGCAGCATGCAATCGCGGATGCCGCCCGCCAGCTGGAAGCCGGCCGTCTGGTCGGTTTTCCTACCGAAACGGTCTATGGGCTGGGTGCCGATGCGGAAAATCCGCATGCGGTCGCCGCTATCTATGCTGCCAAGGGGCGGCCATCCAACCACCCGGTGATTGTGCATCTGGCGCCGGAAGCGGATCTGGCGTATTGGGCCCGCGAGATCCCGCCACAGGCGCATCAACTGATCGCCGCCTTCTGGCCCGGCCCGCTGACGCTGATACTGAAGCGCGCTCTGCATATTCCAGACGCGGTGTCCGGTGGCCAGGATTCCGTCGGGCTGCGCTGTCCATCGCATCCGGTCGCGCAGGCTTTGCTGCGTGAATTCAAGGGTGGCAAGGGCGGCGTAGCTGCGCCTTCGGCCAACAAGTTCGGCCACGTCAGCCCGACCACGGCGCAGCATGTGATAGACGAATTCCCGCAGGAAACCGCCACCGGCGGCGCCATTGCTGCCGTGCTGGATGGCGGCCAGAGTGAGGTCGGCATAGAGTCCACCATCGTCGACATGACTAGGCTGGCCACGCATGGCCCAGTGCTGCTGAGGCCTGGCGATATCAGCGCCGCGCAACTGGAGCAGGTACTGGGCATGTCGCTGGCCGCGCCGGATGCCGCCGCACCGCGCGCGTCGGGTACGCTGGACGCGCACTATGCGCCCAACACGCCCGTGGTGCTGATCGCTTCTGTTGATCTGGCGGTAACCATGCAGCAATTGCAAACCGCAGGCCGCAGCTTTGCACTGATGTCGCATAGCCTTGGCGGCAGCAGTAATACCACGGCGATTGCGCATCTGATGCTGCCCGCAGACCCGCACGGCTATGCGCACGACCTGTACGCCGACCTGCGGGCGCTTGATGCAGCGCAGGCCGATATCATCCTGGTGGAGGCATTGCCGGACGATAAGGATTGGCAGGGGGTCAACGACAGGCTGCGGCGAGCAGCATTTGATTCGGCCGGTGTGCTGGGCAAGCTGCTGGCCTGAGTAGATTGCTTGTGATGGCAGCGGTTTATTTATAAACCAGCTTCATCGCCAGAATGAACATCGCCAGCATCAGCGTGATGAAGTTGGCAATGATGATGGGCCATGAGTGCATCAGCACGCCGTAGGCCAGCCACATCGCCACACCGCTTGTCAGTATCACGTACATACTCAGCGACACACCCTCCGCGCGTTTGCGTTTCCACGTCAGCCACACCTGCGGTATATAAGCGATGGTCGTCATGCAGGCGGCGATGTAGCCAACCAGATCGGATGGGAGTTCGTTCATCAGTCGGATTTGGTAGCGGGCAGCAGGAAATCGCCCGCATGGAATACCAGCGGCGGCTGCGGAGTGAATTCACAATGCTCCACTTCACCAACAAAAATCACATGGTCTCCCTCCGGGTAGCGGCTGCGGTTGTGGCATTCAAACCACGCTGAGACGCCGTTAAGGATGGGGTGGCCGGTGCGCGACAGTGAAAAATCCACACCTTCGAAGCGGTTTTTCTTGCGGCTGGCAAATTGTTCTGCCAGGTGCGCCTGCTCGGCAGACAAGACGTTCACCACATAGTGGGAGTTGCCGGTGAAGGCTGCCATGCTGCTGGCGACATTGCCCAGGCTCCATAGCACCAGTGGCGGATCCAACGATACCGAATTGAAGGAGCTGGCCGTCAGCCCGAGGAAGCTGCCATCCGCCAGCCGGGTAGTGATGACGGTAACGCCGGTGGCGAATTGGGACAGCGCGTTACGGAAGTGCCGGGAATCAAAGTCACGTTTGGCGGCGCGGGGAGAGCGAGTGTGCATCAGAATTCCAGATTTATTTTTGCCATTATGCCAAAGAAAGCGGCCTTTTGGCGATTCCGATGCCAAAGCGCAGCAATGAAGCAATGGCTCCGATGTGCTAAACTTGCGCCCTCAGCCGGCAAGAAAATGAATGGTAAGTGCCTGATTTGCCAGCGCAATTTTCAGACGCGGCAGGCATTTGCCGCCGCGGATTGCTTGATGAACCGGTTTATGGAATTTAATTATGCCTAAAATGCAATTGTTTCGCCGTTTCATGGTGTTGGGAGTCGTTGCTGCCGGTTTGCTGGCGATGCAACTGGACGCGCAGGCCAGGCCATTTCCCGGGCACATCAGGCGCGGCATCCTGAAATGTTCGGCGGCGCCGCAAATCGTCATCAACGACAAATTGATGGTCACCACACCGTCCACACGCATCTATAACGATGCCAACCTGATCGTGCAGCCCGCGTATCTTGGTGCCGTCAGCAAGGTCGTCAACTACACGCTCAATAATATGGGGCAGGTGGACAAGATCTGGATACTGAGCGACGTGGAAGCCAACACGCCGGTACCCAGGAAAGACGATGTCGGACCGCAGCCGCCGAGGCTGAAAGTCGCCACGTAAAATTGGGCACAGGCAAGGCAATCTAGAATAAAGAAATACATGCAAAAAAAGATATACATCAAAACCTTCGGCTGCCAGATGAACGAGTATGACTCGGACAAAATGGCCGATGTGCTCAATGCATCCGACGGCATGATCAAGACCGACAGCCCGGAAGACGCCGATGTCATCCTGCTCAACACCTGCAGCGTGCGTGAAAAGGCGCAGGAGAAGGTATTTTCCGATCTGGGACGCCTGCGCGAGCTGAAACTGAAAAAGCCCGGCCTCGTGATCGGCGTTGGAGGCTGCGTGGCGTCGCAGGAAGGCGAAGCGATTGTTAAGCGCGCGCCGTATGTGGACGTGGTATTTGGCCCACAGACGCTGCACAGGCTGCCGCAGATGCTGGAGGCGCGCCGCGAGACCGGCCGCTCGCAGGTAGATATCAGCTTTCCGGAAATAGAAAAATTCGACCACATGCCACCGGCAAAAGTGGACGGTTCCACTGCGTTCGTTTCCATCATGGAAGGCTGCAGCAAATATTGCAGCTACTGCGTGGTCCCTTACACGCGTGGTGAAGAAGTGTCACGCCGTTTTGAAGACGTGCTGGCTGAAGTAGCCGGGCTGGCAGCGCAGGGCATCAAGGAAATTTCACTGCTGGGGCAAAACGTCAATGCCTACCGCGGCCAGATGGCTGATGGCGAGATCGCCGATTTTGCGCTGCTGATCGAATACATTGCCGAGTTCCCGCAGATAGAGCGGATACGCTTTGTCACCAGCCATCCAAAAGAATTCACGCAGCGGCTGATCGACACCTATGCCAAGGTGCCCAAGCTGGTCAACCACCTATACCTGCCGGCGCAGCATGGTTCCGACCGCATACTGTCGGCGATGAAGCGTGGTTACACCGCCATCGAATACAAGTCGGTATTGCGCCGCCTGCGCCAGGTGCGGCCGAATATTTCGGTGTCTTCCGATTTCATCGTCGGTTTCCCTGGCGAGACGGATGAGGACTTCAATGCGCTGATGAAACTCATTGACGACATCGGCTTCGACAACAGCTTCAGTTTCATCTTCAGCCCGCGCCCCGGAACGCCTGCGGCCAACCTGCAGGATGACACGCCGCATGCGGTCAAGCTGAAACGGCTGCAGCATCTGCAATCGGTCATCGACGCCAATACTAAAAAATACAGTAATGCGATGATAGGCACTGTGCAGCGTATCCTGGTGGAAGGACCTTCCGTCAAGGATGTCAACGAGTTGCAGGGCCGCACCGAGAATAATCGTGTCGTCAATTTTGCCGGCCCGGCGGAGCTGATAGGCCAACTGGTGGATACCCGTATCACCGAGTCGTATAATTATTCGCTGCGCGGCGAACTGCTGGCCACGGATATACAGCAACAGCAGGCAGCCGCATGAGCCAGTGGCTGGTGCTGGCGCTGGCCATCGTTGCCGAGGTAACGGCAACATCGATGCTGAAGGCGTCCGACGGTTTTACCAAGGTCTGGCCTTCCGTCGTTGTCGTGCTGGGTTACGGCATCTCGTTTTATTGCCTGGCGCTGACGGTGCGCGTGATGCCCATCGGCATCGTGTATGCAATCTGGTCTGGCTTGGGCGTCACGCTGATCACTTTGTTTGCGTGGCTGTTCTACAAGCAGGTGCTGGATCTGCCAGCGCTGCTGGGCATGAGCCTGATTGTCAGCGGCGTCATTGTGTTGAACATATTTTCCAAATCGGTCTCGCATTAGGCGGGCAGGCTATCAAGGTTTTTCCTGGCCGGCCACTTAAGCGTGAACCTTTGATTAAACATATTCTTAGTCACTAGCATTTACATTCATTATCCGAGCCCAAATCTTTTGAAAACCAAATCCCCGGTCCCTGTATTGAATTTCCTTCCCCAGCCTCTGGACAACACCAGGCTCGCACACCTGTGCGGCCCGCTGGACGAAAACCTGCGCCAGATTTCTGCGGCGCTGGATGTCAGCATTTTCCGGCGCGGCGAGAAATTCATCGTCAGCGGCAATAATGCCGATAAGGCGCTGGAGATACTGGAGCATTTTTATGTGCTGGCAAAAAAAGTAATCTCGATTGATGAAGTGCAACTGGCGCTGGTGGAACAGCGCGCCAGCAATTCACTGAAACAGTTGCCGAAAGTCGATACCGGCGAAACGGCCACGCCCAAGGATGACATTGATCCGGATGCCGATATTGAAGGCCCGGTACTGAAAACCCGCCGTCCCGACCTGCGTGGCCGCACGCCACACCAGAACCACTACCTGCGCGCCATTGTCGAGCACGACATCACCTTCGGCATAGGCCCGGCCGGCACCGGTAAGACTTACCTGGCGGTGGCCTGCGCCGTTGATGCACTGGAGCGCGACGCCGTCAAGCGCATCGTGCTGACACGGCCTGCGGTGGAAGCGGGCGAGCGCCTCGGGTTTTTGCCTGGCGATCTGGCGCAAAAAGTGGACCCTTATCTGCGTCCTTTATACGATGCGCTGTATGACCTGCTGGGGTTTGACCGCACGCAAAAGATGTTTGAGAAGCAGGCGATAGAAATCGCGCCGCTCGCCTATATGCGCGGCCGCACGCTGAACCATGCGTTCATCATTCTGGATGAAGCGCAGAACACCACGCCCGAACAGATGAAAATGTTCCTGACGCGCATAGGCTTCGGCAGCAAGGCTGTTGTTACCGGCGACGTTACCCAGATCGATTTGCAGCGCGGGCAGAAGAGCGGCCTCGTGGATGCATGCCAGATACTGGACAATGTACGCGGCATCGCGTTCAATCGCTTCACCAGCGCCGATGTAGTGCGCCATCCGCTGGTTGGCCGCATCGTTGACGCCTATGAGGCTTCCAGCGCCCACACCGCTAACATCGGTATTCTGAAACAAGCTACTCCTTTAAGTTCCGCACACCATGGCCGTAAAAAATAAACTGACCTTGTCGGTGCAATATGCCGATACCCGTCTGCAGGAAAGCCTGCCCCGCCCGTTGCTGCGCAAGGCCGTGCAGGCCACGCTGTTTGCTCCGGCTGAGCTGACGATACGTTTCGTCGACGCCGAAGAAGGCCGCACGCTGAACCGCGACTACCGCGGCAAGGATTACGCCACCAATGTGCTGACGTTTGCCTACACCGAAGATGAAGACGCTGAAGTGACGCAGGCCGACATCATTTTGTGCACCGACGTATTGTTGCAGGAAGCAGCAGAGCAAAAAAAAACGGTGGAACAGCATGCACTGCATCTGGTCGTGCATGGCGTGCTGCATGCGCAGGGTTATGACCATGAGACCGACGAAGAAGCCGAAGAGATGGAAGGCATAGAAGTTGAAATCCTGCAGACGCTGGACATTGCCAATCCTTATAAGTAATTAGCGAGTAAGCACTGGCCAACATTAAATTTTTTCTTTGTAGCAAGAAAAACCAGTTTTTTCCGCAGGATTTACTATTTTTTTGTCACAATCGGGAGCAATTCGCGATTTGTTGTATCCTGTAGGATTGAAACAACGGCGCCATGCCTCATATGCAAGAGCACTCTAGTAACGTCAGGACAGCTGACGTTAAACCCCACAGGTCATTGTTTGAACGCTTGACCGCACTCATTTCCCCCGAGCCAGAGAATCGCACCGAACTGCTGGAAGTCCTGCACGATGCGCATGAACGCAACCTGATCGACGCCGATGCATTGGCAATGATAGAAGGCGTGTTCCAGGTTTCTGATCTGTCCGCCCGCGATATCATGGTGCCGCGCGCGCAGATGGACGTTATCGATATTTCCAAACCCATAGAAGAATGGATGCCCGAGGTGCTTTCCACCGCGCATTCCCGCTTCCCTGTGGTGGACGGCGACCGCGACAAGGTGATCGGCATTTTGCTGGCCAAGGATCTGCTGCGTTATTACGCTGAAGAACCGTTTGAAGTGCGCGACATGTTGCGTCCGGTGGTGTATATCCCCGAATCCAAGCGTCTGAATATCCTGCTGCGCGATTTCCGCGCCAACCGCAATCACATTGCGATGGTCGTTGATGAATACGGCGGTATCGCCGGCCTGATCACGATTGAAGATGTGCTGGAACAGATCGTCGGTGATATCGAGGATGAGCATGACTTCGATGAAGAAGAAGACAATATCATTTCAGTGGAAGGCAATGGCCACGGCAAGCGCTGGAGGGTCAAGGGCCTGACCGAGATCGAGCAGTTCAATACTGTGCTGGGCACCAATTTCTCTGACGAGGATGTGGATACCATAGGCGGCTTCGTGGCTAACCACCTGTCTCGCGTGCCACACAAGGGGGATGAGTTCGATATCGAGCACATCCACTTTGAAGTGCTGCGTGCCGATGCGCGCCAGGTACAGGTGCTGCTGGTGGAAAAGCGCCAACTGCTGCTGGATCTGATTGACGACAGCGACTAAATATCGCTGACTCGCGACTAACACGCGACTGAGCAGCAACTGAATGCATCCGGCGCTTGCGCCGGATTTTAATGTGAGCCTTTATAATGCAGGTTCTTGTTCGACCCTACATTCTGCATTCATTTTCCTTTTGACCCTTTTACAAGAAAGCCCAGCCTTGAAGCGACAGACTGTGCAGCCTCCCCGCAATCGTTTTACTCATCCTTTCTGGTCTTACGCTACCGCCTTCCTGGCCGGCTGCGTCAGCCTGCTGTCATTCGCGCCCTACAATATGTGGCCGGTGCAGATACTGTGCCTGGCGCTGGTGTTTCACCTCGGCTGGCGTAGTACCAGCGTCAAGCGCGCGCTGCTGATCGGCTGGTGCTATGGTTTTTCCTACCTGTATCTGGGCGTGTACTGGCTACTGATCGCGCTGACCAAATTCGGTGGCATGCCGATCTGGCTGTCGGCCCCCGCGCTGGCGCTGCTGGTCGCCTATATGGCTATTTATTCAGGGCTGGTGCTGGGAATCGCCGTCTGGCTCAGGAAGCGCTGGAACATAGGCGACCGCACTGGGCTGCTGCTGGTGATGCCGGCGCTTTGGGCTGTAGGCGAATGCCTGCGCAACTGGCTGTTCACCGGCTTTCCATGGGTATCCATAGGCTATGCGCATACTGAAAGTCCTTTGGCCGGTTATGCGGCTGTGGTCGGCGTGTACGGCGTGGGATGGATAGTAGCGCTGATTGCCGCGTGCATCGCCTGCTGGCAGCATAAAAGATTCACACTGCCGCTGATCATGCTGCTGCTGGTGGCCGGCGCAGGCCTGAGGGCGGTACCGTGGACGCAGCCTATGGGCAAGCCGATTACGGTACGGCTGCTACAGGGCAATGTGGCGCAGGACATGAAATTTGACGAAGGCCATCTGGTGCAGTCGCTGGAAATGTACCGCGACATGATAGAGTCCGGGCCGGCCGACCTGATCGCCACGCCGGAAACGGCGATGCCTATTCTGTCTACGCAGCTGCCGCCTGACTATCTGCAAGGCATACGGGATTTTGCGACGGCGAGCAACAGCCACGTTGTCGTCGGTATATTTGCCGGAGACGGCAAGGGCGCCATTTCCAACAGCGTGCTGGGTTTTTCTCCGGCAGCAGCGCCGGGCGCCCAGCCTTACCGCTATGACAAGCACCATCTGGTGCCGTTTGGTGAATTCATCCCCTACGGTTTTCGCTGGTTTGTCGACCTGATGCATATCCCGCTGGCTGACCAGACCAGCGCCGGTTTGCAGCAGCCGCCTTTCCAGGTCAAGGACCAGAGTGTGATGCCCAACATTTGCTACGAAGACGTGTTCGGCGGTGAAATCGCCGCACAGCTGAATGCACAGCGCGCGTCCGGCGGCAAGGTCGCCAGCATCCTGCTCAATGTGTCCAACATGGCGTGGTATGGCCAGTCCACTGCGATACCGCAGCATTTGCAAATCACGACCATGCGCGTGCTGGAAACCGGCCGCCCGATGATACGAGCGACCAATACCGGCGCCACGGCCGTTATCGACGCGCAGGGCATCGTCCGCGCCAAGCTGGACTATGACGTGCTCGGCAGCTTGCGCGCCACTGTGCAGGGCACCAGCGGCATGACGCCTTACATCCTGCTGGGCGGGAATACGATAGTGATCGTGCTGGCGGCACTGGCGCTGCTGCTGGCATTGTATCTGGGACGGCGCAACAGCAAAGGCGCAGCCTGAGTAGTTGAGCTGACTTAGTATCTGTGTTCGTTAAACGACAAGGAGGCCTCGGCCTCCTTGTCGTTTTAGACTCCAGCATTCACCTGTAAGCTCACATGCTTGCCCTGAACTCTATGCCCACCATCCTCGGCGCGGTAATCGATGCAAACGGCGTGCCGAATGATGCGGTGATATTGCTGACGTTGTACACATAGCGTTTGTCGAACAGGTTGTTGGCAAACAGCGAAACACCCCAGCTCTGGCTTTCATTGCTCCAGCCTATGCGGGCGTCGGTGCGTTGCATGGCAGAGCCAACGGTAAACCTTGGCGTGCTGAGGCAGGCACCCTGTGCGACAGAATCGTCGTTGCAGCGGGTGGCGCCGGTGTACGCATGCTGCATGGTCAGGTTCAGGTGGCCACCGGCGACGTTATGCCATGTGTAGTCGAACCCGGTAGCGGCTGTCCATTTAGGCGTACCTACCGGCTGACCGCTAAGGTTGACGCCGTCATTGGCAACGTAGTCCTTATACTTCTGGTCGATGTACTCGGTCGTCATGTACAGGCGTAGTGCCGGCAGCGGCTGCCAGCGCGCTTCCACGTCAAAGCCGTTGGCTTTCTGGTCGCTGCTGACCACCTGGTAAGCCGGCACGCCGACTGAGTTGCCACCGGCCACCAGGCTCAACGATTGCAGGTTAGTGAATTTATAGGAGAACAGCGACGCATTCAGCACCAGATGGTAGTCGCGCAGATTGCTCTTGACGCCGACTTCATAATTCCATACCTGCTCCGGGTCATACTTGCTGCCTACCTGCAAGGTATTGTAGCCGCCAGACTGGTAGCCTTTGGACACAGAACCGTAGAACATCACATCCGGCGTCAGATGGTAGTCCAGCAGCACACGCGGGCTGGTGTCGTTCCAGCTGCGTTTGGTGGAATATGGGGACAGTGATGCGCCCGCATTGGCGATCAGCTGGTTGCTGCTCATCAGCGACTGTATTATTGCTGCCTGTTCGGCAGAGATGGCTCCCGCCTGCACCAGGCCGGGGAAAAAGCCAACCTGGTTAAACAGTGCCAGCGATCCGTCCACGCCGGGGGATACGCGGTTAGGCGCATACCAGCTGAACTCCTTGTCGTCGCGCGAGAAGCGTATGCCCGTGGTCAGGTTCATCTTCGGCGTCAGGTGCCAGATCGCATCCCCATACACGGCGTAGGACTTGTTGTCGCCGCGGTTGAACATGTTCTCTTGCCAGGTGTTGCCAAACAGGCTGACCGGCAGGCCAAACTGTTGTGCGGCGCCGTCCAGCAGACTGTATACCGGCAGGCCGGCCACGTTGTTGAACAGCGTGTTCAGCGAATCGGTATAGGTATTGATCTGGCTGTTCTGCCTGGCCTTTTCGGAAAAATAACTGGCGCCCACAAGCCAGTCTACCGTATCGTTTTTGCCAGACAGCTTGAACTCCTGCTGCCATGTCGTATTGTTTTCTATGTTTGCCGTATCGAGATAGGTTTCTATGCGGTTGGTGCCATCTTCATCTTCACGGTTGACGGAATTGAAGTGGCGGTAAGCTGTCGTGGAATTGAACGTGGCCCAGCCCAGCGGCTTTTCTATCCTGAGGCTGACGCCGTCGAATTTCTTGGCCTCGCGGTTACCCACTGCATCGTTGAGCAGCCGGCCGTTGCGCGGATCGACGTAGGTGGACGGATCGGACGGTACCGTTGGCAACGTCCCCGCTGCAGCAGGCTGCACCAGGGAGATGGCAGGGCGCGCCCTGTCGTTCAGGAACTCATGCTCCCATGACAGCAGCAGCTTGGTCTGCGCAGGCGCGTTCAGCAGCAGCGTGGCGCGCGTGCCCCAATCGTTGTCGCCCTTGTATTTTTGCCCGGTGGCGGCGTCGGTAATCCAGCCGTCGCTTTTGCTGCCGACGGCGCTGAAACGGAATGCCGCCTTGTCGCCTAGCGGTACATTGACGACGCCGTCAAAGTACTGGCTGCTGTAGTTGCCGAGCCGCGCATGCATGTCTGCTTCAAAGGTCTGCACCGGTTCCTTGGTGATGATGGAGATCGCGCCAGCGGCGCTGTTGCGGCCGAACAGCGTACCCTGCGGTCCCTTCAGCACCTCAATGCGCTGCACGTCATTGAAGCTCATCAGCGCGCCGCCGGTCTTGCCGGAGTAGATGCCGTCCATATACACGCCCACCGGCGAATCGGTGCCTATGCCGAAATCGGAGGTACCGATGCCGCGCAGCGTGTAATAAGGTTGCGTAGGCTGGTTG
>JAYSKH010000357.1:0-17749 GCA_043726505.1 Undibacterium sp.
TGAACGTGCTGAACGCTCAAACCGACGTCTACAATGCCCAGCAATCGCTGATCACGGCCCGTCTCAACCAGCTCGCTAGCCTTGTTGATTTATACCGCGCCCTCGGCGGCGGATGGCTAGCAAACGACGCTACGCCCGAGCCAGGCGCCGACACTGCGTCAATGAAATTGCGTGGAGTGGCGTCGCTCCTCCACGCCACAAGAGGATTGCAAGTTAGTCGGGCCGGGTTTACCATTTCCCAGGCGGATCGCGAAAAATCAGATTGTCAGACAGATTGTTAAACTGGATAGCACCATGAAGCTTTTAATCGTTGAAGACAATGAACGCGTAGCCCTCTTCCTGAAGAAGGGCCTGAAAGAAGCCGGCCATACGACCGACCACGCGGCAAGCGGGCGCGATGGCATGTTCCTGGCGGCGAGCGAACCCTACGATGCCATCATCATGGATCGCATGTTACCGGGCGGTATTGATGGCTTGGCGATTATTGAAACTCTGCGAAAAACAGGAAACAAAACGCCTATCCTGATATTAAGCGCGCTCTCCGAAGTGGACGACAGGATACGCGGATTGAAAAGCGGCGGTGACGACTACCTGACAAAACCGTTTGCCTTTGGCGAGTTGCTGGCGCGCCTGGACGCACTGCTCCGCAGATCGCAAGATACTCATGCGGAAACGTCTCTGGTGCTGGATGACCTGAACATGGACCTTCTTTCGCATAAGGTCACGCGAGGCGGCAAGCCTATACCTCTGCAGCCGCGCGAGTTCAAATTGCTGGAGTATCTGATGCGTCATGCAAATCAGGTAGTGACGAGAACAATGTTGCTCGAAAACGTATGGGATTATCACTTTGACCCGCAAACCAATGTCGTTGATGTCCACATCAGCAAGCTGCGCCAGAAAATTGATGCCGGCAGTGATCGCCATCTGTTGAAAACGATACGCAACGCCGGCTATATGCTGACAGAAAATGCCTAGATCCTTCCGATTCTCTGCGCTGACTGTCTCACTCAGCTACGTCCTTGTCAGCCTGGTGATGCTGATTGCTTTTGCTACCCCGCTCTGGTTCTCGTGGCGCGAGACCGTAGAGGAAGGCCGTATCGCCTTTCTGCAGGCGGATGCACAACGTCTGCTCAGCGTCTTTAAACAGCATGGTTTAAAAACCCTGGCGAACGCCATCGACATACAGGTAGGTGCGAAAGCCGCGGATGCCGAAAAAATAGTATTGCTCGCGGACGCTTCCTTCAAAAAAACTACCGGCAACCTATCGTCCTGGCCCAAAGAGATTCCGGAAAAACCCGGCCTCTACACACTGTCCGTCAACACCGAAGACAAACCCTTGCGTATGGCGATACTGTATACGGATTTACCCAATGGTTACCATTTATTGATCGCCAATGAAGTCACCAGATACAGGTCTATGGAAAACTTGTTCCTCTACGGTTTGATCGGTGCAGCGAGTATCGTGGTGATACTGGGAACAGCAGGGGGGCTGCTAATACGGCGCGTGTTGCTATCCAAAGTCAACGATATCAGCCAGGCGGCGGTCGCCATCATGAATGGAAACCTGACTCATCGCCTGCCGGTATACAGTGGTGAAAGTGAACTTCACATGCTGATTGAAACTGAGAACCGCATGCTGGACCAGATTGAATACCTTGTAGATGGAATTCGTAACGTATCAAATTCCATTGCGCATGATTTGCGTACGCCGTTGGCCGAATTGCGCTCCAGATTGGAGGAATTGTCCCTGACCCGACCAGGACCTGAGCAAACATTTTCCGAGATTGATGGCGCCACAGCGGACGTCGACAGAGTTATCGCTATTTTCAACGCATTGCTCAGGCTGGCGGAAATTGACAGCGGCTCCCGTCGTGCCGGCTTTGTCGAAATCGATATCAGCCGCATTGCCGACGAAGCTGTTGAATTTTATCTTCCTCTTGCAGAGCTCAAGAACGTTAGGCTACGGTTTCATTCGCAAGAACCGCTGCGGCTTGCGGGTGACCCTCTGCTTATCGCGCAGGCAATCGGTAACTTGATCGACAACGCACTGAAATTTGTCAGCGACAACGGAAACATTGCAGTAGCAAGCTTCAGGCACGCCGATGGCAAAATTGGACTCAGTGTTTCAGATGATGGCCCCGGCATACCGGATGTGGAAAAAACCAAAGTCCTGGAGAGGTTCTATCGCAGTGATGCCAGCCGCAACACACCGGGCGCGGGTTTGGGGCTTAGCCTAGTGGCTGCGGTTGCCAAGCTGCACGGCGGAAATCTTCAACTGATGGACAACAGGCCCGGGCTGAAAGCAGTACTAATCTTCGGCGCTTAAAGCTTTGCTCACAGCCGTATCGCTATCGTTTGCGCGGCCCTTTCTTATTAATATTATTTAAACAGGATACTGAATGCAAATCCACTTCCTCCGGTGTCCGGCAAGATGGAGAACATTGCCTGATGCCGGTCCAGTATGTCTTTGACAATAGCCAGCCCCAGGCCGCTGCCCTGCTCACGTGCACCCTCACCCCGGTAAAAACGATCAAAGATACGATTGCGCTCTTTCTCCGGAATGCCGATGCCGGAATCCAGCACGTTCAGACGCGGCCCTTCGGGACTATTGATGACGGCAACGTCCACCCTGCCATCGCGCGGCGTATAGCGAATTGCATTGTCAACCAGATTGCCCAGCATGATATGCATGGACTCACGGTTCCCTTCGATAAAAATATCCTCGTCGGGCGCTTCGACACCCAGGTCTATGCACTTCTGTTCGGCCAGAAACGCATGGTCGGATACGACATTTCTCGCAAGCTCCTGCAGGTTGAGCCGCTCGCGCCCGACGTGGCCTGATACGGCGCCCTGGCGCGCCAAGGTCAGCAACTGCTGCACCAGATGGATGGCGCGATTCAGCCGCTCATGCAGCCTCGTTATGCTTTCCTGTCTTTCTTGATCGTTGTCCGCTTTCTCTACCAGCTGCAACTGCAGCTTCAGCGCGGCAAGCGGAGTACGCAACTCATGCGCGGCATCGGCCACAAACATTTTCTGCGACTGCATGGCATGGTCCAGGCGTTTGAACAGTTCGTTAATGGCGAGAACAATGGGAGTCAGCTCGGGCGCGTAGCCGGCAATGCTAAGTTCACCCAGCATATCGGCCGACCGTTTATCCAGGTTGGACGCCAGATGACCCAAGGTTTGCAAGCTTTTGCCAACCAGCAGCCAGATCAGTATGCCAAGGATAGGTATCAGCGCAAAAAACGGAATCAATGAACGCAGCGCCAGGCTGATTTCGATCTTTTCGCGGTCAAGGATAAGCTGGCCTACTTGCACAATCTGGTGTTCGTTTTCTTCGCTATACACTTTCCAGGTCTGGCCGCCGACCTCCACATCAAAGAATCCCCGCTTGTCATAGCGGGGCAGATTTTTCTGTGCGTTGGAGGTAAACACCATATCCCTGCTCTGGTCCCAGACCTGCACGACAATTTTCTTTCCCGGGTGAGTATCCACCGTATCGCTCTTCTGGTGCACCATGTGCGCCGGGAACGAACGCACAATCTGCTTTAACTGATAGTCGAACAATTCATTCGTTTCGTGCCGCATTTTGAGATAAGTGGCAAACCCCGCCACCGAGATCGCCAGCACCAGCCCCGCAAGCAGGCCAACCAGCAATTGCTGGCGTATAGTCTTTGCTGCTTTCATGATTTATTTGCCACCTTATAACCGACTCCGCGCACATTCTTGATAAAGTCCTGGCCGAGTTTTTTCCTTAGCGAATGGATATACACTTCTATCGTGTTGCTGCCTATGTCCTCGTTCCAGCCATAAATTTTTTCTTCCAGCCGGGCTTTGGACATGACCTTTCCGGGTTCATCCAGCAAGGCGCGCATCAATTTGAATTCGTAAACAGATAAACGAAGTGGATCACCCTGATAACTGGCTTCATGTGAAGAAATGTTCAGAACGAGGCCGTAGTGAGTGATTTCCGGGCTTTCTGGCACCATGGACCTGCGCAACAGCGCTCTGAGCCTGGCAAAAAGCTCGTCGAGATCAAACGGTTTTATCAGATAATCATCAGCGCCGGTATCTAGGCCTTTTATCCTGTCGTAAGTGGAGTCGCGGGCAGTGATAATCATTACCGCAGCCTGGCCTTTTGCGTCACGATAATTTTTGAGTATTTCCAGCCCCTGTTTCTTTGGCAAACCCAGATCCAGCAACACCAGGTGATAGCTGTTCTTCGCGATCAGTTCTTCGGCTTCCAGCCCGTCATGCGCCCAATCAACCTGGTATTTTTCCTTCTTCAATCCCTGTTCCAGGCTCTCGCCTATCATCTGATCATCTTCGATCAATAGCAGTTGCATCGGTTCTATTTTCTTTAAAAGTGGTGTTGCAACTTGCAAATTTGCCGCCAGCAGGACGAACTTTCGGCAGCTCATGCAGATTCTACCCTGGCACAACGGTTCAGCAATACAGCCCTCTTGCCACACCAGGGCTGCTTTTAGGCCTTTCGCGCAACATTTTCATGTAGACGCAGACCCCGCAGATTGAGACATATTTTCTTACCTGGAAAATTAATATTCCCTTAATTTTCAGTAAAAACAACGATGTTTTTTTCAATATTTCCATGTCTTTTTGCTGTCACAAATGCTCCCTAAGATGCGTCGGGCTCAAGGGAAGCATTTCGCAAAGAAAAGTGGCGAAGATTGCTTCCCCGAGCATCCACGGGCTCCACGGAAAAAATATCCGTCCACAAGGCAGCTCGCACCGAATTCGCAATTTTATTTTCACTATTTTTTAAAAGAGAAAGCAGTTCATGAAGATTTTGAAACTCAAACCCATGGCCATCCATATCCTGGGCGCTGTTGCCTGCATGTCCATCGCAGCACCTGTCACCGCCTTTGCCGCAGACGTTGCCGAGGCAGCGGCAATCGACACCGGTACCGTAGTGATTGCCGGCACCAAGGTCGCCGAAGCGGCGAAAGCAGCTGTCTCGCAGAGCTCACTGAGCGCACGCTCTGCCCAGTCTGAAGTCAGCGACGAATTTGTTCGCAACTTTGTCGCGCCTACTGCAGATTTCAGCCAGGTCATCCAAATGGCGCCTGCAATGTACAGCTACAGCCCCAACGGCCCAGGCCTCGGAGATACAAAAACCTTCTTCCGCGGTTTCTCGGACGGCGATTACTCTATCCTGTTTGACGGCATTCCTTTTCAGGATACCAATAGCCCAAGCCATCACTCATGGGCATTCTTCCCTGCGCCCTTCCTCGGCGGAGCCGTCATCGACAGAAGTCCAGGCTCGGCCGCGACGATAGGCCCGGCCAACTTTGGTGGCTCCATCAACCTGTTGTCACGCAATCTGGAAGCGCAACAGCGCATCACCGCGACCGGCTCCGTCGGCTCCTGGAACACCACGCTGGCCGGCATCGAATACGAATCAGGGCAGTTTGGGCAGGATGGTGCATCCAACCTGCTGTTCAATGCACATGAAATGAAATCAGACGGTTACCAGACGCTGAATAAGCAACAAAGGGATGCTTTCTCCGCCAAGTACCAGTATGCATTTTCCGCCGATACCGTACTGACCTTGTTCGGCTCCTATATCACCGTGCATGCCAACACACCCAATATCAAGGGCGCAACCCGTAGCGACATCGCCAAATTCGGCGATAACTACCTACTGGGCAGCGACCCGACCAAAGCCAATTTTTACGGCTACAACTTCTACCACGTCAATACGGATTTTGAATACGCAGGCCTGACTTCCAACCTGGGCAATGGCTGGAAGCTGGACGACAAAGCCTACACCTACTACTATCATAACCAGCAAAACTATCCAGGCACGACGGTGCCGACGTCGACAGCGAATACCTCCGCCAACAATAGCGGCACGGACAAACTGAACGGCTATCGCACTTACGGCAACATACTGCGACTGAGCCAGGAATCGGCCATGGGCATACTGCGCACCGGCCTGTGGTCTGAAATCGCCGACACCAACCGCTACCAGATCCCTTCCAATCCATTGACCTGGGTTGATTCTGCTCTGCCAAACTTCCACGAAACTTTTAAAACAACCTTGCTGCAACCGTTTGTCGAATACGAATTCAATGTCGGCAGCAACCTGAAAGTCACACCCGGCCTCAAATATTCGTCTTACAAACAAGACCTGACGCAATTCGCCGACAACGGCAAAACCGTTGGCAGCCTGAACGGCGCCGCCAGCATAGGACACGTTGCCAATTACCACGCCGTCCTGCCATCGATCGACGTGCACTACATGATGCAGCCTAACTGGTCTGCGTATGCCCAGTTTGCAACGGGCGATGAAATTCCGCCATCCAGCGTATTCGATGTGAAAAACGCCAACGTGACAGTGCTGCCATCTGCGATCAAGAGCAAGACTTTCCAGATCGGATCGGTATGGAAATCAGACCAGTTCACGCTTGACGTCGATGCCTACCATATCAAGTTCGACAATGCTTATTCATCCACAACCGACACTGCCGGCGATACCACGTTCTTCGCGAATGGCAGTTCCGTCACACAAGGTGTAGAAGCAGAAAGTACCATCATGCTGGGTCGCGGGTTTGACCTGTATGTCAATGGCACTTATGGCAACGCGAAGTATTCATCTTCCGGGCAATGGGTTCAGAATGCGCCAAGCGATACAGAAACGCTGGGCTTGAACTACAAACAGGGCGGCCTGAACGCTGGCTGGTTTACCAAGCGCGTCGGCAAGTTGTATAACGACAATGGCGCAACGCATGAAGCGATTAAGATCAACCCATTCATCATTTCCAACCTGTTCGTTAACTACTCGATACCACATCCAGCGGCTTTCATCAAAAACTCCAAGATCCAGTTGGGCATCAACAATCTGTTTGACAAGCACAACATCGTAGGCGTCACGCCAGCCGGGAAAACCACGTCTGTTCCAGCCGCTGGCGACCAACTGGTGCTGTTGCCGGAACGCAGTTTTTCCCTATCAGTGACGCTGGATTTCTAAAAGCTTCTTTCTGCATTTGAATACTGTGCCTGTCATGATGAGGCAGGCACAGTTCCTTTACCGTCCTACTTCGCCCCCAACTTCGAGATCTCCAATGAAAAAAAATCCCGGCCTGCTACTGACGGCCTTGTTCGCCATGTGCGTTGCCTTTACTCCGCTGTCTTATGCCAAGGAAGGAAAGCCGTTCCCCGTCACCAAGGAATTTGACCTGGTCAAACTGTTGCCGCCGCCTCCAGCAGCGGACTCCGCAAAAAACAAGGAAGAACTTGCAGAGGTGCTGACGCTGCAAGTAACACGGACGCCGGAAATGGTGTCACACGTTCAAGCAGACGCGGAAGAAAATGTATGGCGATTTGCGGGTGTCATCGGGCCGGATTTCAAACCTGAAAAACTGCCCAGATTAACTGCGTTTTTTATCCGTGTGCTTGCGTCTGAAGGGCCGCAGACTGATCCGGCCAAGGAATTCTGGAAACATCCTCGCCCGCATCAGTACAGCGAGCTGGTCAAACCTGTCGTCAAACTGTCTAAATCATATTCTTACCCTTCCGGGCACGCTACTGTCGGCACGATGATGGGAATTTTGCTTGGGAACATGTTGCCGGAAAAACGAGCAGAGATCGTTCAGAGGGCAAATGAATACGCTAATAACCGCGTTATCGCAGGCATCCACTTCCGTTCAGACATTGACGCTGGCCGCGTCGCCGGTGCCCTGATCATTGCCAACCTGATGGAGAACAGCGATTTCAACACGGAGTTTGCAGCGGCCAGAAAAGAATTACGC
Source organism: Undibacterium sp. (assembly GCA_043726505.1). Lineage (GTDB taxonomy): Bacteria > Pseudomonadota > Gammaproteobacteria > Burkholderiales > Burkholderiaceae_D > Undibacterium. Next base: position 7,773 of record JAYSKH010000357.1, read on the forward strand.
GAACAAATGGGATTGCCGCCTGCCCCTGAGACACGAGAAAATTGAGTTTTCAGGCCTAAGTTAGTAAGCCTGATGATAAGAATCGACCGTTGGCGCCCTTGCATCTTACAGGGCGCTATTTTTATGCAGACTGCCCGTGCCGGATATTCTGCGGCACGGGTCCATGCATCAAATCATGCGTTTAATCAGGCGCTACCGTGATCAGCGTAAATGTTCCCGGTTTTAATTTCGGTCTCTGATTTGCGCTCTTATCCGAAGAGTCTGCTGCTTCTGTCTGTGCAGCCACCAGGTAAATAGTGTGCGTGGATGGGTCCAGCGCCATCGTCCTTGCGGTAGGCATGGTCTTGACAGTCTGCCTGACTGCGTAAGCCCCTTTCTTTGCCTTGCCTATGATGGTCAGTGTGCCATCGCCATTGGAGCTGAAGGCCAGCTTGCGCGCAGCGTCATACGCCGTGGCGTCGCTACCCTTCCCTATCGCGGGCGTTGCCAGTACCTTGCCTGTATTTCCGTTGACTACCGCCATTTTTTCATTATGGCAACCGGCAAACAGCGATTGCGTGGACAGATCAATGGAAAGCCCTGCCGGCTCATCGCAGACAGCAGAAAGATCGTATTTCTTCAGCACGGCCATTTTTATCGTGTCGACAGCTACCAGCTGATTCTTGTCTTCGAGATTGACAAACAGCTTGCCCTTGCCGTCAACGACGGTGAATTCGGGCTTGCCTCCCAGCTCTATAGTGCCGATCTTTTCCTGCTTGATAGGATCGATTGCCGTAAGGTTCAGGGAATCACCGTTGGCGGAAAATACGCGCTTGCTCGCGGCATCGTAAATAATGGCGTCAGGTTTTTTGTCGACAGCCACCGTTGCCAGCACCTTTAGAGTGGAAAGCTCGAAAATGGTCACTGAGTTATCTTTGCCGTTGCTGGTGAAGCCGCGGTCAATTTCCGGCGCCAGCGCAACGCCGTGCACGCCGTTCGTACCTGCGATAGTGGCAGTGACTTTTTTTGCGGCGATGTCGAATACATCAACATGGTCTCCCCTGGTGATGAACAGGCGCTTTTGGCCGGCATCAAATGTCAGGTAATCCCATTTGACATCACCCTCCAGTATCTGGGTATCGGCAACGTGATAGTTCAGCCCTGCCGCCATTGAGGCCGAGCAGAACAGAACGCTGGCCGCGAGGGCAAGCGGCTTAAAAATGAAACGTGAAAGCTTGTTGGCACGTGCAAACATAGAGGTCCTTAGTGAGATTTTTGCGCCTTGTCGCGCATCAGGTAAAACAGTATCGGCATAACCAGCAGCACCAGCGGCAACTGGAAGATGAGTCCGGAAATAATTGCAATGGCCAGCGGCTGCTGCATCTCGGAGCCCTGCCCTATCGCGAAGGCCAACGGCAGCAAAGTCAGGATAGCGGCAATCGTCGTCATCGCAATGGGCCGCATGCGATTGATACCCGCGTGGATGACCGTATACCGTAGCTCCTCGCTGGTCGACAATTCCTGCTGTTCGGAAAAATAGAAGATGGCGACTTCGGTCACCATGCCGATGATCATCGTCATTCCCATCATCGCGGAGATGTTGAGTTCGGTATGCGTGATCCACAGACCGATGAATACGGTCGACACCGCCAGCAAGGCCGTTAGCAGGATGGACGCTGCCAGGCGGAAGCTTTCGTACATAAACAGCAGCAACAAAAAGACCAGCGCACTTGCGGCAGCAAACACTGCCATCAGTCCTTTGAAAGCAATTTGCTGTTGCTCATACAGACCGCCGAGCTGGAAATAGCTCCCTTTCGGCAGCAGGTTTTTTTGTGTCATTGCAGTCTTGACGTCGGCGATGACGGAACCCAGGTCCCTGCCGCTGATGCGCCCGGTTACGGCGACCATGCGTTTCAGATTTTCGCGCGCAATTTCGGGTTGCCCGCTGATTGCGCTGATACTGGCGACGCGCCGCAGAGGAAAAGTATGCCCATCCGGAGCCCGTATTAGCAAGGCCGCGACATCGCTGTCGGTACTGCGCAGCGCATTCGGAATCCATACCCGCACGCCTATAGCCTTGATGGAGCCTGCTATCTGTGTCGCTACGTTGCCGGTCAACGCGTTTGACACGCTTTTTGTAATGCTGTCGACATCCATGCCCTCTGCGGAAGCCTTGGCTGCATCGATGTGAATATTGAGCGCATCGCCGGCCGGGTTGATGCCGTTCTTGACATCCACGACGCCGTTGATCTTGGAAATTCTGTCGGCAACCTGATTTGCCAGCGCATCCAGTTGCGCCGGATTATCGGCAAACAGCTTGATTTCTATCGGCTGCGGCACCGCAGTCAGGTCACCGATCAGATCTTCCATCAGCTGGGCCATTTCTACGCTGAGTCCAGGCACGTCCCGTTCCACTTTCGTGCGTATGTCGTTCATGACTTCATCCACCGGGCGTCTGGGCAGGGGTTTTAGCCGTACAAAAAAGTCACCGCTATTGGCTTCGCTGAGCCCGCCGCCAAGGCCGGTGCCGGTACGGCGCGAATAGGTTTCTACATCCGGCGTCGCGCGGATGATTTCTTCCACCTGGCGCACCAGGCGGTCGGTCTCTGTCATCGCAGTACCGGGCAGGCTGCGGTAATCAAGCACAAAACCGCCTTCATCCATAGAGGGCATGAAGCCAGACCCTACCTGCTGGAACGCAAACCAGCCAGCGAACACCAGCGGAATGATTCCTGCCAATATGAGATACGGACGCTCCAGTAGTGCATGCATCAGCTTTTCATACCGCGCGTGCAGCCACTTGACCAGCCGCGTTTCCACCTTGTGCTCGGCATCTTTTGCATTCAGAAAGCGGTCTGCCAGCAAGGGAACGGCAAGCCACGTGATAAGGAAGGAAATAAATAGCGCCGCCGCCATGGTCAACGACAGGGCCTTGAAGAAGGCGCCAGTAACGCCGGTAAGGAAAGCGAGTGGAACAAAAATGATCAGTGTCGATGCACTAGAACCAGCCAGTGGGCGAAAAAATTCCAGCGCCGCATCCATGACCCTTTGATTCGTTTCGCCCTTATCTTCCTTATCGCCCTCATCGTCTTTCTTGTCCTGCAATCTGCGGATGATGTGCTCGATCATCACAATCGCATCATCAATGATCAAACCCACCGCTGCGGCCATGCCGCCCAGCGTCATGATGTTAAAGCTCATGCCCAGCACGAACAGCAGCACTACAGTCGTCGCCAGCACCGCCGGCACAACGACGATCGCGATCAGCGTCACTTTCAGGTTACGCAAGAAAAACAGCAGCACCAGTGCAGACAGCACTATCCCTATCATCACCGCATCGCGCACGCTGGAAGCAGATTGCAGCACCAGCTGGCTCTGGTCATACCAGTTGGCGATGGTAACTCCTGCCGGCAGCTGAGAGCCATAGGTCTTGAGTTTGTCTTTGATATCGGCTGCGATCTGGACGCTGTTGCTACCCGGCTGCTGATAAACGGAAAACAGCACCGCGTTCTTGCCGTCCGCAGTGACACGCGTCCAGCCTGGCACTGTAGATTGTCCAACCTCGGCAATGTCAGCCAGGCGAACTGTCCCGCCACCGGGATTTTTGATGATACTGTCCCTGATCTGCTGCAAGCTCTGGAGCCGGCTGTCGGCAATCGCAAGATACAGCTTGTAATGATCTTCCAGGCGGCCCACTGCGCTGATCACATTGGCGCTGCCTAAGGCTTTGGTCACATCGTCGAAGCTCAGGTCAAAGGCTTTCAATTTCAGCGGGTCGACTGATACACGGTATTCCTCCACTGCCCCGCCCAGCACCTGCACGCGGGAAACGCCGTCCACACCCGACAGTAGCGGACGCAGCTGATAATCGGCGAGATCACGCAGCTGCACCGGGGACAGGCTGGTCGTAGTCAGGCTATACGCGATAATGGGAAAGACCGTTGGGTCCATTTGCCGCGTGTAAACCTGCGTCCCCGCCGGTAGTTGCGCAAGGATCTGGGAAATCGCTGCATTGATCTGCAGCGTTGATGAAGCCATATCGCGACCCCAGTCAAAATTCACCGAGATTTCGGCCGATCCACGGCTGGTCGTGGACCTTACCGTGCGTACGCCCGGCACGCGGCGTACGGCTTCTTCCACCGGCCGGGTAACGGCCATTTCCATTTGTTCGGCAGGCTGGTCTCCGGCATCCAGCGCAATGACGGCGCGCGGAAAATCCACCGTGGGGAATAGAGATACCGGCAAACGCAGCGCGGCAACCACACCCGCCAGCGCCAGCATGGCCACTAAAAAAAGGAGCGAACGGCGGTGCGACTGCGTCCAGGTACCCGCACTCATCGCGCCGCCTCCCGCACGGCCATACCGTCAGCCAGTTCGTAATTGCCGACCACCACCAAGGGCAACGCTGCATCAAGCTGGCCATCCACTCCCAGCGTGGTAGCCTGTTCAACCACGCTCTTTACCTGAACTCTGATGGCTTTACCCTGGCGCACCTGAAACAGATAAGCGCCTTTGTCATCGGTCAATACCGCCTGCCGAGGGACAGACCATACGGTATTGCGTCCGAGCTGAATAATACCTTGCACATGCATGCCGGGTATCAGCGAAAGGCCACTGCCGGAAGGCAGCTCAACCAGCGCATTCACCATCTGCGATTTGGCATCTACCAGGCTTTGGACTTCCTTTATCTTGGCGACGACGGTCTTAGCAGTATCCTGTAGTGTGGAGACGGAGACCGGCATGCCGGCTTTGATCAGGCGGCTTTGCTCTGGCCCAATGCCCAACTGTATTCTGGCACTGTCCGTGGGCACTAGTTGCAGTACTGGAGCGCCTGCCGCCAGACGCTCTCCCTGCGCAGCCGATAGCGCACTGACAACGCCGTCAAACGGCGCTTTTACGACGCCGGATGCGGAATCTCCGCCCAATTTCTTTTGCGCAGCCAGATTGGCCTCGGCATCCTGCTGCTGCTTCTTCGCAGTGTCCACCTGCGACTGCGTCGCCAGTTGAAGGGCAAGCAATTCTTGGTTCCGGCGCAGCTCATCTGCTGCCAGCCTTGCGGCGCTTTGCGCCTGCGCATAAGCTGCCTGCGAAGCAGGATCGCTGGCCAAGGTCGCCAGAACATCTCCGCGCTGCACCCGCTGCCCCACTACGACGGACAACTGGATGATTTGCCCTGCCTGTGGGAAACCGACCGCAGTTGCCTTGCCCAGCACTACATCGCCATAGACAAGCAGATTGCTGTCTAGCTGTTGCCTGACAGCGGTCTTGGTCTGCACCAGCGCGCTGACGTCTTCTTTGCCTGACGGAGCGTCCGCGCCGGCTTCCACTCCCTTGTGTACACTGAGCCACCACAATGCGCCGGCAGCTATCGCAACGACCAGCACGCCTGGGACGAAGGTTTTATATTTCATGGATGATTTCATGGATGTTGGCTCTGGTCTGAATTCAGGACAGGTAATTCGCCGCCAAGCAGTGTTTGCAAAGCGACCCGCTGTTCCAGAATGGATTGCTGCAGGTTGATTTCTTCAATTTGTTTCGCCAGCAAAGCACCGGCTGCATTGACATAGGCGAGCGCGTCGATATTGCTGCTGCGATATGCCACTTCGGAGCGCTGCATCGCCTGCGACAGCGACGCCATTCCTGTCTGTATATTCGCCAGTTGGCCAGCATTGATGCGCTGATCGGCAAGAATTTTATGCACGTCGCTGCCGGCAATATTGAGCCTTTGCTGATAGTCGTCATAAAGCTTCTGGCGCGTCGCCTGTTCTATGGCGATATTCCCGCGGTTGCGGTTGAAGATAGGCAGGGAAAGCGTGACGCCGAGCGCGTTGGAGTAAACATCGCTGGAATCGCGCGCGCGCGTCAGGCCGATGTTGAGGCTAGGGAATTGCGCCAGCAATGCAGCGCGGTACCGCTGGTCCTGCGCATTGTAGCCCGCTTCCAGCGCCATCAGGTCCGGCCGCCGTTGCCGCAAACCCGATAGGGCCGCCAGTACGCCGGTCTCGTCCAACTCATGCGGCATGGGGCCGCTTTGCAGCTTTACCTCTACGCCCGGCTGTAGCCCCAGCAACACGTGCAAATCGTGGTCATTCTGGTTAGCCTGCCGCTGCAGGTCATTTATTTGTTTTTGGATATCCTGCAACGCCGCAAGATTGGGCGTAACAGCGTCGCTGACTAACAGGCCCTTGTCTAGCGCCGCTTGGGTGCGGCGCAGACGGTCGGAAAATAACGCGCGGCTCTGCTGCAGAACAGCCATCGCCTTCTGCCCCTGCACCAGCCTGACGTACAATAGCTGCGCCTGCGAAATGACCTGCCACTCCTGCCACAACAGATTCAAATCAGTTTTTTTCGCTTCAAAGTTCGCCGCCGCAGAAGTTGCCGGCCGGGTAAGCAAAGTACCGAAATCGAAACTGAAGCCGTAGCTGAATGCCTTCGTAGCGCCAGGCCCGCCAGTGTTGGACAGATCATGACTTAGCGCTAGCTGCTGGTCGGGCAGCAGGCCGGCAGAAAAGGCCTGCGCGTGCGCGATGCCGGCGTCGTTGCGCGCAGCTTTCAGGTCTGGGTTATTGACCACCGCCAGCATGGACAGTTCGACCATATCCAACCCGTCCGAGGGATCAAAAACGTGGCTAGTGTATTCGGGGAAATGTAGCGATGACGCATCTACTGTCAGGCGCGGTATCGCTTCGCGCAGCGAGGCCGCGGTTGGTAGCGACTTGGGCTGGTAGCCGGCGCATCCCGCCGTTATAAAACAAAGCAAGGCAGCGCCAGCCAGCTTGGTCGTCATTTTTGTGCGTTCCATTTCAAACCTGCATCCACGAAGCAATTCCCTTCAAGAAATGTGAAATGGCATCTTACTTCTCCGATTCTTAATAGCCTCTTAAATAAAGGTAAAATCCAAAAAGGTAACATCCGGCACAGGCAGAACAAGGCTGCCGCCCGTCCTTTCAGTTAAGCCGGCTTTAAGTCTGGCGCCTATACAATAGCGGCTGACATTGATTTACCTTGGGGGCACTATCGTGCGTGTACTGCTAATTGAAGACGACCGGATGATCGGCGAAAGCGTAGAAGAAGGGCTAAGAGCCGAGAATTACGCCGTCGACCGTGTCAGGGACGGCGAGGCAGCCTCAATGGCGCTGATCAATGACGTGTATGACGTGGTCCTGCTGGATCTGGGCTTGCCAAAGAAAAACGGCATTGAGGTTTTGAAGGACTATCGCAAGGTCGGCGGTGTTGCGCCGGTGCTGATACTGACAGCGCGTGATACCTCCTCAGAACGGATACTGGGCCTGGATGTGGGCGCGGATGATTATCTGATAAAACCCTTCAATCTGGATGAGCTGTTTGCCCGCATGCGCGCTATCCTGCGGCGTACAGCAGGCCGCCCGCAACCGGCGATAGTCTGCCGCGGGCTGGTCATCAATCCTGCCAGCCACGCTGTATCCATGAATGGAGAAGCACTGCAACTGTCCGCCCGAGAATTCGCATTGCTGCAAGCACTCGTCGACCCGCCGGGACAAGTCATCTCCAAAGCTCAACTGGAAGAGAAACTCTATGGCTGGCAAGAGGAAGTGGAAAGCAATACTGTCGAAGTTTATATCCACCATCTGCGCAAGAAGCTGGGCGTGGATTTTATCAAGAATGTTCGCGGCGTCGGTTATATCGTGCTGGACCAGCCGTGAGGACTATCCGCAAGCAACTGCTGTTTTCGCTATTGGCAGGAACACTTCTTTGCACGATATTGGCGGGTGGCGCGCTGTTTTTCAAAATCCACGAGGAAGCCAACGAGCTGTTCGACGCGCAGCTGAAACAGGTGGCAAATTCTCTACCGATACCGATTGGCAATCAGCATGTCGAGATCGACAAGGACGGCCCTGAAGAAATGGTGGTGCTGCAGGCATGGGACGAATCTGGCAAGCCCGTTTATATCTCCAATGAAAAATCCATTCTCCCACGTTATCACGGGGACGGCCTGAAGACGGTTGCCATCGACGCGGAGCGCTGGCGTATCTTCGTCCGCCACAAACAAGGTCTGATCATCCAGGTAGCACAGCCGGATTTTGTGCGGCAGGAGCTTGCAGCAAAAATCGCACTGCGCTGCCTGCTGCCATTTCTGCTAATGTTGCCGATACTGGCGGCCATCATCTGGGTTGCAGTCGGCCGTGGACTTATACCACTGACCATTTTCGCCGACGCGGTCAGCAAGCGTTCGCCGTCTGCATTACAACCGCTGGCAACCGAAGGCCTGACGCCGGAAGTAAAGCCATTGTGCGATGCGTTAAACGATCTGCTGCGCCAACTGGAACTGGCGCTGATGGCCCAAAGAGCTTTCATTGCTGATGCGGCGCATGAACTGCGCACACCGCTGGCTGCTTTCAAACTTCAGCTGCAGCTGGTGGAACGCGCTGCCGATGAAGGGCAGCGCGCAATCGCGATGGAAAAACTGCACGACAGACTGGACCGCTCCAGCCATCTGGTGCAGCAGTTGCTTATACTGGCGCGCCATGAACCAGGTCCGGAACAGCGGCCTTTCGACGCAGTGGATGTGCTGGCGGTTGCCAAGCAGATCGTGATCGATTATTACCCGCTGGCGATCAGCCGGAATATTGAATTGGGACTGGATCCGGTCGAGCATTTTCCCAAGATTCTGGGCAATGCCGATGATGTGCGCATCCTTCTTGGCAATCTGGTTGATAACGCATTGCGCTATACGCCCGCCGGCGGCAATGTCGATATCAGTGCCACAATCACCGACGATCATCCTGTCATCAGCGTTGCCGATAACGGCCCCGGCATCCCTGCCAACGAGCAAGCGCGCGTATTTGACCGCTTCTACCGGGGCGAACAGACTGACGCATGGGGCAGCGGCCTTGGCCTGTCGATTGCAAAGAATATCGCGGACATGCACGGTGCAACGCTAGAGCTAGGCGCCTCTGCACAGGGTTCCGGCCTGACGGTGCGGGTCGTATTCCATGCCAAAGCCGCGTGAAACAAATCGGCGAGACCGGGTTTATCCCGCGCAATCAATTGCGATACTTCAGCTGATGTAATTCAGCTGGCGTAGATCAATTTCCACGACTTTAGCACCTCGATACTTAAAAAAACTTAATTCCCCGACATTCTTACCGTTTTGTTCAAAGCCACCAAAACTTGAGATTTAACAAACATGGAACAAGACTAAGCCCTCACCATAAGACGGCTACCCTGGATCTCTACAATCGTGAACACCCCTGAACCTGCAGCAGGTGCATCCAACTCGACATCCCACAAGGCGCCGCGATACATCGCACGGGCGGTAAATTTACCGTTGCCGTTATCCTGCCACTCCTTGACGGCAATGCTCTGCCCTATATCCATATTGACGTTTGGATTCCGGCTGGCATCTGCATTTTTCTTCCAGCCGTATTTGCTGCGGTGTAGCGCCAGCGTGGCGGCTACGCCGACAATTGCCGCGACGATGTAGGGCACCTCCAGGCCGCTGCCCATCAGTGCCGCCAGACCGCCGGCCACCAGGCCGATGGAAATCATCAGCAGATAAAAGGTGCCGGTGAACAGCTCCAGAATCAGCACCACGCCCGCTGCCACCATCCAACTGATCCACGTACTCATTGTCTTCCTCTCTTATCAAGCATTTACTTCTGTTCCGACGAAGGCGCTTGTCTACGCATGCTGCACCGGCCAGTACCTTCGCTTACCGCAAAACAAAAAGCCCTCATCACCGGATAGTGAAGAGGGCTTCAGGCATAAAGAATTGGATATTGATGTTTTTCTTATTTTGTTTTGATGTTTGCAGTCTAGTGCATTTTTGCGAAATTTCAAGCCTTGACCTTGTTGGCCCAGGCTTTGTTGTAGCGCTCCAACAAAAAAACGCGGGCATATTACCCGCGTTTTTCATCTATAAAGCCGCAAGTCAATGACTAAAAATCAGGATTTGCTGACCGATGCCAGTTTTTGCCAGGTATCAATCACGGAATCGGGATTCAGTGAAATCGACTCTA
>JAYSKH010000358.1:0-19352 GCA_043726505.1 Undibacterium sp.
TTTTTGGGGCCGACCGTCATCGCCGGCAGGATGGAACCGCCGCTGGCTTGTTTCAGTCTGGCGATGTCTTCATTGGTCTTGACGGTTTTTTCTGCAAAGGGAATGCCATTGCTCTTCAGCATGGAGCGGGCGTCATCGCAAGGCGCGCATCCGGCGGTGGAGTAAAGCGCCACCGGGTTCTTGGATGCAGGTCCGGCCAGATCTGCAGGCAGGTTATTGACGGGCGCATCGCCGCCGGTAATCGGCTTGACTTCTACCCGCTTGACGCTGGGTGGAGGCGGCACATCGCTATAAGTCACCTTGCCGTCCGGGCCTACCGATTTATACAGCTGCGCCGACGCATTCAGCGCCAGCAGTCCGGTGGACAACAGCATTAGTGCGGACAATACTTTTTTCATCTTCGTGGCTTCCTTTTACTGTATCGCTACAGAGGGTTCAGGCGGTCATTCCGTTGTGGCGTAACAAGGCGTCGATGGATGGTTCGCGTCCGCGGAAGGCTTTGAACGATTCCAGCGCAGGGCGGGAGCCGCCCACTTCCAGTACTTCAGACTGGAATTTTTTGCCGGAGGCGCGTGACAGCGTGCTGCCCGCGCCTGCTTCCACGCCCGCTTCTTCAAACGCGCCGTACGCATCTGCAGACAGCACTTCCGCCCATTTATAACTATAGTAACCTGCCGCATAGCCGCCGGAGAAGATATGTCCGAACGAATGCTGGAAGCGGTTGAACGCCGGCGGGTTGAACACCGATACCTGCTCCCTGACGGTATTGAGGATGTCCTGCGCGCTTTGCGTACCGGAAGCGTCAAAATCGTCATGCAAATGCATGTCGAACAGCGAAAACTCTACCTGGCGCAAGGTTTGCATGCCGGATTGAAAATTCTTGGCGGCGATCATCTTGTCGAACAGTGCGCGCGGCAGCGGTGCGCCAGTGTCGGCATGCGCGGTCATTTGCTGCAGCACATCCCATTCCCAACAAAAGTTTTCCATGAACTGCGAAGGCAGTTCCACCGCATCCCATTCCACGCCGGAGATGCCGGATACCGATAGTTCTTCCACCTGCGTCAGCATGTGGTGCAGGCCGTGGCCGAATTCATGGAACAGCGTGATCACTTCATCATGCGTGAATAAAGCGGGCTTGGCCTGGCCGTTAACCACAGCAGGTTCGCTGAAGTTGCAGGTCAGGTAGGCCACCGGGGTCTGCACGCCGCTGGCGGTGCGGCGGCGTCCGCGCGCATCGTCCATCCATGCGCCGCCGCGTTTGCCGCTGCGCGCATACAGGTCCAGGTAGAACTGACCTACCAGCTGGCCGTCTTTTTCTATGCGGTAGAACTTCACGTCCTTGTGCCAGGCGCTGGCAACATCATCCTTGATCTCAACGGCGAACAAGGTTTCAATGACGCGGAAAAGGCCGGCCACGACTTTATGCTCAGGGAAGTATTGCTTCACTTCCTGCTCTGAAAACGCATAACGCTGTTCGCGCAGCTTTTCGGATGCATACGTGGTATCCCAGGATTGCAGCTCGCTGATACCCAGATGGTCGCGTGCAAAGTCACGCAATTCCGTCAGGTCTTTTTCTGCAAACGGGCGTGCGCGGTGCGCCAGGTCTTCCAGGAAGCCGCTGACCTGCGCCGGCGATTCCGCCATCTTGGCGACCAGCGATACTTCAGCAAAGTTGCGGTAACCCAGCAGTTGCGCCTCTTCCTTGCGCAGTTGCAGCAGCTCGGCAATGATGGCCGTATTGTCCCACTCCGCCTTTGCGCCCAGCTCGGAAGCCTTGGTGGCGTTGGCGCGGTAGATGGTTTCGCGCAGTGCGCGGTTGTCTGCGTATTGCAGCACCGGGAAATACGAAGGGAAGTGCAGTGTGAACTTGTAGCCGGATTTGCTATCTTTTTCAGCGGCGCTGCGGGCGGCCTGCAGCACATCGTCCGGCAAGCCTTTCAGTTCGTCGGCATTCTCTATAAACAGGCTGTAGTCATTGGTGGCATCCAGCACGTTTTCAGAAAATTTGGTGGACAGTGCTGCCTGCTTTTCCTGGATTTCGGCATAACGCTGTTTCTTGTCGTCGGCCAGTTCGGCGCCGCCCAGGCGGAAATCGCGTACCGCATGGTCGATGATGGTTTTGCGTGCCTGCGGCAGGCCGGCGTAGCCTGCATCTGCCTGCAAGGCCTTGTATTTGTCGAACAGCGCCAGATTCTGGCCCAGTGCGGTCCAGAACTCGGTGATCTTCGGCTGGTTTTCGTTATACGCGGCACGCAGCGCCGGGGTATCGACCACGGCATTCATGTGGCTGACGATGCCCCAGGCGCGGCCCAGTTTTTCGGTCGCGTTTTCCAGAGGTTCAACAAAGTTCCCCCAGCTGACAGTGTCGCCCGGCTGTTCCAGTCTGGCTACGACGGCACGGTTTTCTTCCAGCAGCGCTTCCACTGCGGGAGTGACGTGTTCTGGCTGGATGGCGTCAAAACGGGGCAGGTCGCTAAAGTCGAGCAGGGGATTGTGTTCCATTATCGGGTTCTTTCGGCAGCTTCAATTGTATTTACCAGCAACATCGTAATCGTCATAGGACCGACGCCGCCAGGGACGGGGGTAATATAACCCGCCACTTCCTTGGCATTGGCGAAATCGACGTCGCCGCATAGTTTGCCTTCGTCATCGCGGTTCATGCCCACGTCGATGACGACAGCTCCGGGTTTGACCATGTCGGCAGTCACAATGTTCCGTTTGCCGGTGGCCACGACCAGGATATCGGCATTGCGCGTGTGGTAGCCGAGATCGCGGGTCTTGGAATTGCAGATGGTGACGGTGGCGCCGGCTTGCAAGAGCAGCATTGCCTGCGGCTTGCCGACAATATTTGATGCTCCCACGACAACAGCATTGGCGCCGCGCACCGGAAAATTGATCGACTCCAGCATTTTCATCACGCCATACGGCGTGCAGGGGCGGAACAGCGGATTGCCGGTCATCAGCAGGCCGGCATTGCTGACGTGGAAGCCGTCTACGTCTTTATCGGCGGCAATTGCTTCGATGACCTTGTTGGCGTCGATATGTGCCGGCAGCGGCAGTTGCACCAGGATGCCGTGGATTTTAGGATCATTGTTCAGTGCGTCTATGCGAGCCAGCAGCGCAGCTTCGCTAAGGTCGCCGTCATACTTTTCCAGCACCGAATGGAAGCCGCAATCCTCACAGGCCTTGACCTTGTTGCGTACATACACCTGCGAGGCCTGGCTGTCGCCCACCAGGATCACGGCCAGGCCGGGCTGCTTGCCTTGCGCGCTCAGCGCGGCGGCGCGCTGCGTGACTTCGGCGCGGATTTGTTGGGAGAGCTGGGTTCCGTTGATGATTTGGGCGGTCATGATAGGCGTCAGTGGCAGAGGGATTAAACCGGAATTATAAATTACAGCAGCTCCCAACCGCTAACGGTATGCAGATGCCGTGCAAGGTGGCCAGTCTGAGTCGAGTTGCCAAGCTAGTTCAGGCGTAGCATTTGCAGGCGGATTTTATAGCTTGCACTTGCCGCGTGGCTGTTATCAGCTTGTGGCCTGAGTCATATTTCCGCAAGGAATTATTGAATTTTGTTGCCCCACGGATTCACTAATGATTGCTTATATTGCGCTGCAAAAGAGGTAATAAGCAAGCTGTATAAGGCCTTGGGGGTGGTAAGGGTATTTTACCCTGCATCGCAGCAAAATATCACATTATGAAATCATATATCGCTATTTGAAAAGTAAAAAACTCCTGTTAGAATGCTTGCGCAAACAATACCCAAGCCGTAATTTGTCGATACGCCAAGCATGTTTACTGGACATGCAATAACAGGAGACTCAACATGTCACCCCAGATTGACCAAGTCCTGACGCAAGCCGTCACTGATCCCGATGTAGTCGAAACCCAGGAATGGCTGGATGCGCTTGAATCCGTCATCGAAAGCGAAGGCCCGGAGCGCGCCCATTACCTGATGGAGCGCATGGTCGATCTGGCCCGCCGCCGCGGCGCCCACATCCCGTTCTCCAGCAACACTGCCTACGTCAACACCATTCCCGCCGATGTCGGCGAACACTGCCCTGGCAATCTGGAAATAGAAGAGCGCCTGCGCTCATGGATGCGCTGGAACGCGATGGCGATGGTGGTCAAGGCCAACCGCCTGGATGGCGATCTCGGCGGCCACTTGTCCAGCTTCGCTTCGCTGGCCAATATGCTGGGCATAGGCTTCAACCATTTCTGGCACGCCCCGACCGAAGAGCATGGCGGCGACTTGCTGTACATCCAGGGCCACTCATCCCCCGGCATTTATGCACGCGCTTTCCTGGAAGGCCGTCTGACTGAAGACCAGTTGCTGCATTTCCGCCGCGAAGTAGACGGCAAAGGCCTGTCTTCGTACCCGCATCCTAAACTGATGCCGGATTTCTGGCAGTTCCCTACCGTATCGATGGGCCTGGGCCCGCTGATGGCAATCTATCAGGCGCGTTTCCTCAAGTACCTGCATGCACGCGGCATTGCCGATACAGCAGTGCGCAAGGTATGGGCATTTTGCGGCGATGGCGAGATGGACGAGCCGGAATCCATGGGCGCAATCGGCATGGCCGGCCGTGAAAAGCTGGACAACCTGATCATCGTCGTCAACTGCAACCTGCAGCGCCTGGACGGCCCTGTGCGCGGCAACGGCAAGATCATCCAGGAACTGGAATCCGATTTCCGCGGCGCCGGCTGGAATGTCATCAAGGTCATCTGGGGCAGCGGCTGGGACGAGTTGCTGGCCAAGGACAAAGATGGCATCCTGCAAAAAGTGATGATGGAATCCGTCGATGGCGAATACCAGAATTACAAAGCCAAGGACGGCGCCTATGTGCGCGCCAATTTCTTCGGCAAGCATCCTAAGCTGCTGGAAATGGTCAGCAAGATGTCGGACGACGACATCTGGCGCCTGACCCGCGGCGGCCATGATCCGCACAAGATTTATGCGGCATTCAAGGTAGCGCAGGAACACAAGGGCCAGCCTACCGTGCTGCTGGTCAAGAGTATCAAGGGTTTTGGCTTCGGCAAATCCGGCGAAGCGCGCAACACCGCGCACAACACCAAGAAGCTGGACGACGAAGCCATCAAGGCGATGCGCGACCGCTTCCAGTTGCCTATTCCTGACGACAAGCTGGCGGATATCCCTTTCTTCAAGCCATCCGAAGATACACCGGAAATGCAGTACCTGCATGAGCGCCGCAAGGCCCTGGGTGGCTACCTGCCGCAACGCCGCCAGAAAGCGGATGAAGCGCTGGTCGTGCCAGAGCTGTCCGCCTTCCAGGCCATGCTGGAGCCAACTGCTGAAGGCCGCGAGATTTCCACTACTGCGTCGTATGTGCGTATTTTGACGACGCTGCTGCGCGACGCCAGCCTGGGCCCACGCGTTGTGCCTATCATGGTTGATGAATCGCGTACCTTCGGTATGGAAGGCTTGTTCCGCCAGATCGGTATTTTCAGCCAGGTCGGCCAGTTGTATGAACCGGTCGATAAAGACCAGGTTATGTACTACCGTGAAGACAAGGCCGGCCAGATCCTGCAAGAGGGTATCAATGAAGCGGGCGGCATGAGCTCGTGGATTGCCGCGGCAACGTCGTACTCGACTAATAACCGCGTGATGATTCCGTTCTACACGTATTACTCGATGTTCGGTCTGCAGCGTATCGGCGATCTGGCATGGGCAGCGGGCGACATGCGCGCACGCGGCTTCCTGCTGGGCGGCACCGCCGGCCGCACCACGCTGAACGGCGAAGGCCTGCAGCATGAAGACGGCCACAGCCACGTGCTGGCGTCGACTATCCCGAACTGCGTGCCTTACGATCCTACGTTTGCGCATGAAGTCGCAGTCATCATGCACGACGGCCTGCGCCGCATGGTCACCAATCAGGAAGACGTGTTCTACTACCTGACGCTGATGAATGAGAACTACAGCCACCCTGGCCTGAAGCCAGGCCAGGAAGAAGGCATCATCAAGGGCATGTACCTGCTGCAGCAAGGCGAGCAGGGCACCAAGCACCGCGTGCAACTGATGGGTTCCGGCACTATCCTGCGCGAAGTGATGTTCGCTGCGGAACTGCTGAAAAACGACTGGGGCATTGGCGCCGACGTCTGGTCCGCTCCTTCGTTCACGCTGCTGGCACGTGATGGCCAGGACATCGAACGCTGGAACATGCTGCATCCTTCCGACACGCCGCGCGAAGCCTATGTGACGCAATGCCTAAAGGGCAGCACTGGCCCTATCGTGGTGTCCACCGACTACATGCGCACGTTTGCAGAACAGATCCGCGCGTTTGTACCGAAGGGCCGCAGCTACAAGGTACTGGGCACGGACGGTTTCGGCCGTTCCGACAGCCGCGCCAAACTGCGCGAGTTCTTTGAAGTGAACCGTTATTTCGTCGTCATCGCTGCACTGAAATCGCTGGCGGACGAAGGCGTGTTGTCGGCTTCCGTCGTAGCGCAGGCGATTGCCAAATACGGTATCGATACCAACAAACCAAATCCGGTGACTGTTTAATTTGACCTTACCACCCCCTTCCGGCCGGAAGCGGGGCGGGCAGTGCGGTTTGGCGGCAGCAAACGCTGCAGCCAGGCGCAAAGCCCGTCATGCACCCCGGCAGGCAGGGAGAGAATGGAGCTAAAGCTATGAGTACAATTGAAGTCAAAGTGCCGGATATCGGCGATTTCAAAGAAGTGGAAGTGATTGAATTGATGGTCAAGGTGGGCGACACGATCAAGGTCGACCAGTCGCTGATCACCGTCGAATCGGACAAGGCCAGCATGGAGATCCCTTCCAGCCAGGCCGGCGTCGTCACGGAAATCAAGGTCAAGGTCGGCGACAAGGTAGCCGAAGGCTCGCTGCTGCTGATCGTGGAAGCTTCCGGCGCAGCCGCTGCGCCTGCTGCAGCGCCCGCTGCTGCTGCTGCAACGGCATCATCTGCACCGGCGCCAGCTGCCCCTGCACCGGTTGCAGCTGCTCCGGCACCTGTAGCCGCTGCTCCTGCTGCGGCCACAAGCGCACCAGCAGCGCCTGCAGCCAACGGCAAATCGCATGCATCGCCATCCATCCGTAAATTTGCGCGCGAACTTGGCGTAGACCTGAGCCGCGTCAATGGTTCCGGCAACAAGGGCCGCGTCACGCAGGCAGACGTGCAGAACTTCGTCAAGGGCATCATGTCCGGCGCGAGCGCAGCACCTACTGCAGCAGCCTCCAAGGGCGCTAGCGGCGCAGGCATGAATCTGCTGCCATGGCCGTCGCTGGATTTCAGCAAGTTCGGCGCGACCGAATTGCTGCCATTGTCACGCATTAAGAAACTCAGCGGCCCGAATCTGCACCGCAACTGGGTCATGATCCCGCATGTGACGCAGTTTGAAGAGGCCGATATTACCGAGCTGGAAGATTTCCGCAAATCGTCGAATGAAGCGATGGCCAAGTCCGGCGTCAAGCTGACCATGCTGGCGTTTGTCATCAAGGCCAGCGTTGCTGCTCTGAAGAAATTCCCAGCCTTCAATTCCTCGCTGGATGCGAATGGCGAGAACTTGATTGTAAAGCAGTATTACAATGTTGGTTTCGCTGCGGATACGCCAAACGGCCTGGTCGTTCCTGTCATCAAGGACGCCGATAAAAAAGGCTTGTCGCAGATTGCCCTGGAAATGGGTGAATTGTCTGCGCAGGCCCGCGATGGCAAGTTGAAACCTGCGGACATGCAGGGTGCAACTTTCACCATTTCATCGCTGGGCGGTATTGGCGGCACCGCGTTTACACCGATTATTAACGCACCAGAAGTCGCCATCCTCGGTTTGTCCAAGTCGGCCATCAAGCCGGTGTGGGATGGCAAGCAATTCCTGCCTCGCCTGATGTTGCCTTTGTCCCTGTCGTATGACCACCGCGTAATAGACGGCGCGATGGCTGCCCGGTTTACTACCTACCTGGCAGACGTAATGGCGGACCTGCGCAAGACCATGCTGTAACAGACAACGGGCGCAGGAGTTGCAAACTTCTTCGCCCTGTTTTTTGTTAAGGAGGCAAACATGACTACCTGCGTCGTCGTCAGAAAAGATAATGAAATCGCCATTGCTGCCGATTCCCTGGTGACCTTTGGCGATACCCGCCTGTCCCACGGCTACGAGCAGAACAACAAGATCATCCAGGTCGGCGAATCGTATATCGCCCTGGCCGGCTCTGCCGCCCATTTTCCTGTGATGCGCAAGTTGCTGGCGAGCATGGAGCAAGAGTGCCATCTGCGGAACCGGGAAGAAGTGTTTGAAACTTTTTCCCGTATCCATGCAGTGCTGAAGGACAAGTTTTTTCTGAACCACAAGGAAGATGACGATGATCCGTACGAATCTTCGCAGATCACCGCACTGGTGGCGAACCCGTACGGCATCTTCGGCGTGTATTCCTACCGTGAGGTATTTGCCTTTGACCGTTTCTGGGGCATAGGCAGCGGACGTAATTTTGCGCTAGGCGCGATGTATGCGGTGTATGACAAAGCCACCAGCGCAAAAGAAATTGCAGAAACCGGGATACTGGCCGGTGCTGAGTTTGATAAGAGCACCGCAGGCCCGATTAACTTAATACATTTTTCAACCAAGAAAATCGAGGACGAACTGTAAATTTGCTGCGCGGTTCAAGTGTGATCCGCTTTCGATAATTTTCAGTAGGTCCTTGAACAGATGAATTCCTTTTGGAAAAAACGGAGCGGGAATTATGGGCATGATCGAAGTCAAAGTACCTGATATTGGCGATTTCAAGGAAGTGGAAGTCATCGAATTGCTGGTCAAGGTGGGTTATACCATCAAGGTAGACCAGTCGCTGATCACCGTGGAATCCGACAAGGCCAGCATGGAGATCCCCTCCAGCCACGCCGGCGTCATCAAGGAATTAAAGATCAAGGTTGGCGACAAGGTTGCAGAAGGCTCCTTGCTGCTGGTCGTGGAATCGTCGGATGCGGCAGCAACGGCGGCTCCAGCCCCGGCTGCTTCACCAGCGGCAGCGGCGCCTGCTCCGGCAGCCGCCAGCGCGCCTGCGGCTGTATCTGCACCCGCACCCGCTGCTGCGGCATCTTCCGGCCCGGTTGAAGTCAAAGTGCCTGATATCGGCGACTTCAAGGAAGTGGAAGTCATTGAACTGCTGGTCAAGGTCGGCGATACGATCAAGGTAGACCAGTCGATGATCACCGTGGAATCCGACAAGGCCAGCATGGAGATTCCCTCCAGCCATGCCGGCGTCATTAAAGAATTGAAAGTGAAGGTCGGCGACAAGGTTGCCGAAGGCTCCTTGCTGGCGATCGTGGAAGCCACCGGTGGCGCAGCAGTTGCAGCACCTGCCGCTGCACCGGCTGCGCCTTCTGCTCCTGCCTCGGCTCCGGCAGCTCCTTTATCACCGGCACCGATAGCCTCCAGCTATGCTGGCAAGGTAGATGTGGAATGCGACATGATGGTGCTGGGCTCCGGCCCTGGCGGTTACTCCGCTGCTTTCCGTTCCGCCGATCTGGGCCTGAACACAGTCATGGTGGAAAAATTTGCTGCTTTGGGTGGCGTCTGCCTGAACGTGGGCTGCATCCCGTCCAAAGCGTTGCTGCATGTATCCGCCGTCATAGACGAAGCCGCAGCGATGTCTTCGCACGGTGTGACTTTTGCCAAGCCGGAGATTGATGTCGATAAACTGCGTGCCTACAAGGACAAGGTCATCGGCAAAATGAGCAACGGCATTGCCGGCATGGCCAAGGCACGCAAAGTTACTGTAGTACAGGGCGTAGGCCAGTTCGTCAGCCCCAATCATATTGAAGTCACCGCAACGGACGGCAGCAAGAAGACCGTGCAGTTCAAGCAGGCGATTATTGCTGCCGGTTCTTCCGTCGTGAACCTGCCTTTCGTGCCGCAAGACCCGCGCATTGTGGATTCCACCGGCGCGCTGGAATTGCGCCAGGTGCCCAAGCGCATGCTGGTCATCGGCGGCGGCATCATCGGCCTGGAAATGGCGACCGTGTATTCGACGCTGGGTGCTCGCATTGATGTGGTCGAGATGATGGACGGCCTGATGCAGGGCGCAGACCGCGACATGGTCAAGGTCTGGCAGAAGTTCAATGAAAAACGCTTCGACAAGATCATGCTGAAGACCAAGACGGTCGCCGTGGAAGCGCTGCCGGAAGGCATCAAGGTCACGTTTGAAGCCGCCGATGCATCAGTCACCGCACCGGAACCGCAACTGTATGACATGGTGCTGGTTGCCGTAGGCCGCAGCCCCAACGGCAAGAAGATTGCCGCGGACAAGGCGGGCGTCAGCGTAACCGACCGCGGCTTTATCAATGTGGATAGCCAGATGCGCACCAACGTGCCGCATATCTTCGCCATCGGCGATCTGGTCGGCCAGCCTATGCTGGCCCACAAAGCAGTACACGAAGCACACACGGCAGCAGAAGCCGCCAGCGGCCTCAAATCGCATTTCGATGCAACGGTGATCCCATCCGTCGCTTACACCGATCCGGAAGTGGCATGGGTCGGTATGACGGAAGATGAAGCCAAGGCCAAGGGCATCAAACTGGAAAAAGGCCACTTCCCGTGGGCTGCTTCCGGCCGTGCCGTGGCCAATGGCCGCGACGAAGGTTTCACCAAGCTGCTGTTCGATGCAGAGACGCATCGCATCGTCGGCGCCGGCATCGTCGGTACGCATGCGGGCGACATGATAGGCGAACTGGCGCTGGCAATAGAAATGGGCGCGGATGCCGTGGATATCGGCAAAACCATCCACCCTCATCCTACGCTGGGCGAATCGATAGGCATGGCCGCCGAAGTGTTTGAAGGCGTCTGCACCGACTTGCCGCCTATGCGCAAAAAGTAAGTCTGCTGTTTTCGCTTCAGCAAAAAGACCTCGCAGCCCGATGAAGGCGGCGAGGTCTTTTTTACACCCGAAGGCAGGCGATACAACAATGCGAAGCAGTCAGGCTGGACCGACTGGCGCATAGAGCCTGTATAACCAAAGCCAGTGTCCTTCGTTGTCACTCATTTCCGCAATGTAGTTTTCACTGTCATCCGGGAATATTGCCGGGTCTGTTGTCATCCCTTGATACGTTCCAAATTTGGTGTCCAGTTTTTTTCCATCGCTGTAACCAGAAATCGTATACAACGGCGTATCTGCACCTTTACTTCCAGAGGATTGATGTAAAGGGCTGTTGCTCCCTATATGAATCCAACCTCTAACTGGCTCTTTTACCGTTCCTCCCAGATTGAAAATGAAGTCGCCGACGGTGGCTGTCGTCCAGTTGCCTGAATCATCCAGCACGAATTGCACCGGCATTTCGGGCATATATTCGGTAAATGTAAAACAGCGTCCATCATCCTCGACGGACTTCACGAACAGCCCTTCCGGATAAACTTCCCTGGATCCCCACATGCGGATGATGGGCAGGCGGGGAGTGGGAAAAATAGTTCCCCGGATTTGCGGCCCGATGTAACGGCAGAATGTGTCGACATGTTTTTCCTTGAGCGTAATGAAGAAAATAGATGGGTTGACGTATTTTGAGTAGTTCAGAAAAGTCAAAGATTTACCAGATTGATGCCGGGTTCGCCGGAGACGCGCTTGAGCGGGCGCGAATGTGTTAAACCTTTTGCAAGTTAGAATTTTTGAAATAAAATCTAGCTGGCAATATTGCTAGGACACCTACCCGGAGGCGAAGGGTGGGCGATATGCAGCGTTGCCAAGGTCGGGCGCGGGCACAGGATTGGTGGCTGGCGCAGATTGGCGCCGAGGGGATGGTGTACTTGTTCCGCCAAGAAAAAAACCTCGCGGCCATGTGGCTACGAGGTTTTTATTGTTTCAGCAGTGTAGGCTGCGCGGCGAGAGTTCGCCGCGGGTGACCGGTTCGGCAGTTCAGTTCGACAATTTTGCCGCCAGCACACCCACCTGTTCTATCACCGGCGCCTGCGACAGCAGTTCTGAGGCCTTTGCCATCAATGCGGCAGCAATCGGGCCGGACAAATGCGCAGTACGGCCGGCTTCACTGGCAAACGCATCGAATATGCCGAAGGTGGAAGGCCCCATGCGCAACGCAAACCACACTACCGTGCCTGCTTCCTGGTTGGCCAGCGGCAATGCGCTCTCCAGAAAACTTGCCACTTCCGCTTCCTTGCCTGCTTTTGCTTCCAGCCTTACCAGCAATCCGTATTTGACCATGGTGAATCTCCTTGTGGGTTGAACAACAGCCACGATGATAGGCCTGATTGCATATTTGTTTAAGTGGCAGGAATGACAGTTATGCTATGATTCTTGCCATGAAAATCTATGTCCTTGTGATTGACGGAGTATTCGATACCGGCCTGTCCACCTTGCTGGATACCTTCAGTATTGCCAATGAGCTGGCGGGTTTGGGCGGCGGCGATGCGAGTTGCAAATTTGATGTGCAGCTGGTGGCGGTGCGCAAGCGTGTGCGCACCAGCCAGGGCCTGACGATTCCCGTGCAGGCTGCCGCAGGCTTGCCCCGTCCAGATGTGGTGCTGGTGCCGGCGATGGGCGCCAAAATGCCCGATCAGGTGCGTGCCGCCTTGCAGTGCAAGGAAGTGGCAGACCTCGGCAAGCAGATGCAGCGCTGGGCAGATGAAGGCGCGCTATTGGCAGCGGCTTGTACCGGCACCTTTGTGATGGCGCAGGCGGGTTTGCTGGATGGCCATACGGCCACCACGTCCTGGTGGCTGGCGCCCTTGTTTCGGGAACTGTTTCCAGAGGTGAAGCTGGATGAAGCACACATGCTGGTCAATTCCTCCAGCCGCGTTACTGCGGGCGCCGCGCTGGGGCATCTGGATCTGGCTTTGTGGCTGGTACGCAGCCTCAGCCCGGCGCTGGCCGCGATGGCTGCGCGTTATCTGGTCATAGAGCCGAGGCCTTCGCAGGCCGCCTTTGTCATTCCAGACCACCTGGCCCATGCTGATCCTGTTGTAGAACGTTTTGAGCAATGGGCGCGCGGCAAGCTGGCGCAAGGATTTTCACTGAGCGAAGCCGCCATTGCCACCGGCGCCAGCGAGCGCACGCTGGCGCGGCGCCTGCACGCGGTGTTGGGCAAGACGCCGCTGTCCTATTTTCAGGATCTGCGCGTAGAGAAAGCTGTCCACCTACTGCAGACCAGCAGCGCCAGCATAGACCAGATCGCCGCACAGGTCGGCTATGCAGATGGCGTAACCTTGCGCACATTGTTGCGCAAGAAGATAGGCCGTGGAGTGCGGGAACTGCGCTCGCGACAGTAGTTGCGGTCGCAGTGGTCTGAGCAGGCTAAGCCGTCACCGAGGTCTTTCTGGCGATCAAAACCAGATCCGTCGTTTCTATTGATGCATTCGCCGGGCTGGGCAATAGTTCAGAAAATTCCACCAAAAATCCACACGCCTGAACAAGCTGCAGCACCTGTTCCGGCGTGCGGTACACCATAAACACGCGGTCCCCGGTGCTGGCGGTTTCATACCGCGAAATCTCTTCCTTGCCGGTGATTGTTGCCAGCAAAAGCACACCGTCATCAGCCAGTACATGCGACAGCGATGCAAAGAAGCGCTGCGCATCCTTCTGCGGCAAGTAGCTGAGGCCAAAAGCAAACACCGCCGCCTGAAACCCTGTTCCGAATTGTTCCAGCTCCCGGCAGTCGCCGACATGGAAGCTGGCGTTGGGAACGCGGCGCTTTGCCTCTGTAATCATATTGGGCGCCAGGTCTATGCCGGTGATTGCCAGATCAGGCCGCACCCGCGCCAGATAAGCGGCCACGTTACCTGGCCCGCAGGCGATGTCGATCACCGTGCAAGCCGTCTGTGGAAGGCGTTCCACCAGCATGCTGTAAAACCGGTCGTATTGCGTCAGGCTGAAATACTTGCTGGCGTAAACATCGGCTAGCTTGTTGAAGGTCGCAACCGATTCCGAGCTGGCGTCTTGTATGGTCATAAGGGGCTGAAGATCAGGAATAGGAAAGACATCGTAGCCTGTTTTGGTGAGCCGGTCACCTAGGGGTGAGCTCCAGTATCGCTTGGGGCTGCTAGTCGCGTGCTGCCCAGGCCTTTGTTACAGGCTTGTTTGCTGATTCAAATATATGTGTATAATACACATATATTGAACATCCGATCCCGGGTGCCAAGAACACAGAGATGTGCAAAAAGGAGAGCGAAATGAAAGCAGCAATCGTGAAAGAAGCTGGCGCAACACCGGTGTATGCGGACTTTGACGAACCAGGCATTGCTGTGGCCGAAGGTTCGGCCCGCATTAAGGTAATTGCGTCCGCTCTTAGCCATGTCACCAAAAGCCGTGCGTCGGGCAAGCATTACAGTGCTTCTGGTGCATTGCCCTTCGTGCCCGGCATTGACGGCGCCGGCACACTTGAAGACGGCACGCGCGTTTATTTTGTGATGCCGGAAGCGCCTTTTGGCGGGATGGCGGAATACTGCGTGGTTGACGAGGCGCGCTGTGTGCCGCTGCCGGCAGAGCTGGATGAGGTGACAGCGGCAGCCATTGCGATACCGGGTATGTCGTCGTGGGCAGCGCTGGTGGAGCGGGCCAAACTGCTCAAGGGCGAGACGGTGCTGATCAATGGCGCAACCGGCGTGTCGGGCCGCCTGGCGGTGCAGATTGCCAAATATCTGGGGGCAGGCAAAGTGATTGCGACCGGGCGTAATGCGGAGGTGTTGCAATCGCTGCAGGCGCTGGGTGCCGATGTTGTCATTAGCTTGGAGCAGGACGCGCAGGCGCTGGAGGCGGCATTCCAGCAACAGTTCACGCAAGGGATAGATGTTGTGCTCGACTATCTGTGGGGGCCAAGTGCGGAGCTGTTGCTGGTGGCAGGTGCCAAAGCTGCACCGGAAGCAGTGCCGGTGCGCTTTGTGCAGATCGGCGCGGTTAGTGGTGCGGACATCAGCCTGCCCGGCGCGGTGTTACGTTCATCGCCGATAGAGTTGATGGGCAGCGGCATAGGCAGCATACCGCTGCCGCGCATCCTTGATGCGATTGAAAAACTGTTCCAGGCCACAGTGCCGGGCGGCTTCAGCATTGCCACAAAAACGGTGCCGCTATCCGAAGTGGAAGCGCATTGGCACGGTGATGAAAGTGCGGTCAGGACCGTGTTTACAACAAGCGTCACGTCCTGACATGCGCTGCGCGAAGACCGTACGTCAGTTGGCGTGTTGGCACATTCATTGGGGTATACATCGGAAAGCGCATTCAGCAATGCGTTCAAGCGGGTGACGGGGAGTTCGCCGAATCATTACAGGAACAGTCCCCGGGAGATTGCTGCCGCCAAAGCTTAGCAGCCTTGGCCGGGGAGCGGTAATGCAGCGTTAGCCGCATTACCCCGTCAGAACAAGCAGCAAGCTTATTGCGATCCAGCCTTGCCCGCAGCCTGCAAGGAACTATCGCGCGCTGCCTTGAATTCGGCATCCGCTTTCCATTCAGGCTTGGCCTGGCCTTGCGCCACTTCGTAACCGGCTTCAAACAGCATGCGCATGTCTTCGACGACGCCGCTGAAGTTCCAGTCCTTGTTCACGATATCGCTAACCTTGTGGTAGCTGTGCGCGGTGTAGTCTTCGGATTTTTCTGTCGCAAACTTCGGTGATTTTCCGATGAACTGCGTGCCGCTGCTGGCATAGATGACGGGCACGCCCACCTTGGCAAACTCAAACTGGTCGCCGCGGTAGAAGCCGCCGTTTTCAGGACGGGCTTCCGCGCTGGTGCTGCGGCCCTGCGTCTTGGCAACCTTGCGCACCAGGTCGTCGGCTGTGGATTTGCCATAGCCAATGATCTTCACGTCCTTGGTTTTGCCCCATGGATTGATGCCGTCGATATTGATGTCCAGCAGGGTTTTGGACAAAGGGTACAGAGGGTTACGCGCATAATAACGCGCGCCCAGCAGGCCCTGTTCTTCCGACGTGGTGGCGATGAACAGGATGGTGCGTTTAGGCGCGACAGGCAGCGCTTTGTAGGCTTTGGCCAGTTCCAGCAGGCTGGCCACGCCGGACGCATTGTCCAGCGCGCCGTGGTAGATCTGGTTGGTGCGCGGGCCGGGCAGCGCTTCGTTGATGCCCAGGTGATCCCAGTGTGCGGTGTAGACGATGTATTCATCTTTCAGCGCAGGGTCAGAGCCTTCTATCTTGGCGATGACGTTATTGGATTCCACACGGTTGACCTTGTTGGCTACCTTGAAATCGGCCGTTACGCCAAGGCTGACGGGCTTGAAGTCTTTCGACAGCGATGCTTTTTTCAACGCATCAAAATCCTGGCCGGCGGAAGTGAACAGCGTTTTTGCCTCGTCCAGCGTAATCCAGCCCGGCACAGCCGGGAAATCAGGATTGCCTGCCGGATTGTAGATGCTGAAATTTTCGCGGCCCCAGCTGTTCTTGACCACTTCATACGGATAAGACGCCGGTTTGGTTTCATGCACGATCAGTGCGCCTGCCGCACCCAGCTTGGCGGCCATTTCAAACTTGTAGGTCCAGCGGCCGTAGTAGGTCATTTCCTTGCCCTTGAACATCTTCGGGTCCAGTTGCGCAGGGTCTTTGGGATCGGGGATTGCAGGATCATTGATCAGCATGACCAGTGTCTTGCCTTTCAGGTCCATGCCCTTATAGTCGTCCCAGCCGTATTCAGGCGCGGTCACGCCATAGCCAACAAACACCAGTTCAGATTGCTTGACGCTGATTTCCGGCTGCGCCAGCGGCGACCAGGCGACGAAGTCATCCGGGTAGCGCAGTGCCTGCGTCTTGCCGTCAACCGTCAGGCTCAGCGCGGGTGCGGACGTGGTGCCCAGCAGCGGCACTTTTTGCAGATAGCTGCCGTCCGGGTTGCCGGGCGCCAGGCCCAGTTTCTTGAATTGTTCAGTGATGTAGGCAACGGTCTTCACTTCGCCGTTGCTGGCAGGTCCGCGGCCTTCAAATTCGTCGGACGCCAATACCTTGATATGTTGCAGCAGTTCGTCTCCGCTGATGGCGGAAGCGGCCTTCATGGAGGCATCTGCGGCAACTGCTTGCAGCGAAAAGCCGGCGAATGCACTCATCACCGCCAGGGAAATCAAGTTCTGTTTCTTGGAAATCATTTCTGCGCCTTTTTCATTATTGATCATTGTCGGATGCACGGGATCGCCGCGGCTGGTCCAGCCAGCAATATTATCTTAAATAAATATATTTAGCCTGAAGTGGATGTATGTAAATGTTTTAGCGCATTAGCACTGCAGCACCATTTTGCTCGGACATATCGTAAGACGCAGCATAAAAACCGCTCTCAAAGACCATCGTTACGCTCGCCTCAAGAGGGAAATTTTTCAAAAGAGACAGCATGTTTGCTACCCATTTTTCTGCGACATGATATGCAGGGATGAAAGATTTCTCAGGGCATGCAATCTCGCACTGCATCAAAAATTTTATTCATGTTGTCCTACAAGGGCTCTGCTTGCTGTCCTATATGGCAACTTTTTGCTCAATGCTACGATGCAATCCATGGTTCGGCTGAGATCGGACCAGACAGGCAAGCTGGTAAAGCCAACCAATCATCAACACGCAAAGCTTTTAACCCGCTATGCATTTACAAGGAGCTCAATATGAATTGGGACATCGTAGAAGGTAACTGGAAACAGTTCAAAGGCAAGGCCAAAGAACAATGGGGCAAATTGACTGACGACTCGCTGGACATCATTGCCGGCAAACGCGATCAGTTGTCCGGCAAGGTGCAGGAAACATACGGCATCAGCAAGGATGAAGCAGAAAAACAAATTCGCGAATTTGAAGAACGCAACAGGGATTACAAGCCCTAAGCAAGTTGGGATTCCGGTGCCCGCCAACAGGCGACGCCGGTCCCGGGCTTCCGCAGCACTTCAGACAGACGCGGCATAAAAATTATAAGAGGATAAAAATGAAGAAATTAATTACAGGCGTGATGTTCACTGTCGCCGCCATGGGCATCTGCTCCAGCGCAGCTTTTGCTGCCACCAACGAAGCCAAGGCCGCATATAAGGCAGCGGAAGACAATGCCGATAATGAGTATAAGGTCTCCAAAGCAAAATGCGATGGCCTAGCCGGCAACGCCAAGGATGTGTGCAGCGAAGAAGCCAAACTGGCCCGCACCCGCATCAAGGCAGAAGCAAAAGCCAATTATGAAAATACACCAAAGGCCTATACCAAGGCAATGACCGACATCGCAGACGCCGAGTATGCTGTTGCAAAAGAAAAATGCGACGACAAGGCCGGCAACGCCAAGGATGTCTGTATCAAGGAAGCCAAGGCTATCAAGGAAACTTCGATCGCCAATGCCAAGGCTGGCAAAAAGGTTGCAGATGCACGCAACGACGCCGCCAAGACAAAAAACGATGCCGACTATAGTGTCGCCATTGAAAAATGCGATGGTCTGGCCGGCCCGAGCAAGGATGCATGTGTAGCATCGGCCAAAGCGCAGTACGGCAAGTAACATCAGTATCAGCGTCAGATTCAAGCATCAATTTCTTGAAGTACCAGGCGAGCTGAATTTGCGGCGAGTCTGAAAGCAGTGAAGCGGATTGCCGCTGATTTTCAGCGATGGCCCGACAATTAAAACTTATCTTTTTTTCTGGAGAATAAAAATGAAATCCATTATCAAACGTCTCAGCGTTTTCCTCATGGCAGCAATGATGGTCGCAATGGTCGGCTGTGCATCCACTTCCAAACAGGAAGGCACAGGCGAGTATGTTGACGACACCGTCATCACTGCAAAAGTCAAGGCAGCAATCTTGAATGAACCTATGCTGAAAGCTTCCGAAATCAACGTTGAAACTTTCAAAGGCACAGTACAACTGAGCGGCTTCGTCGGCGACCCAGGTTCGATCGGCAAAGCAGTTGAAGTAACACGCGGCGTTAAAGGCGTGCAGAGCGTGAAGAACGACATTCACGTCAAGTAAAACGCAACATGCAGTGGCGCCGGCCTGGCCGGTGCTCTGTTGGCCGCCTAGAGCGGCCATCGTTTTCATCGGACTGGGCGTGTAAAGAGAAAACGGCGCTTCCGGAAGATGCAAACCTAGATTCAGATGCTTTATCCACACCGTCACCAAGGAGCTATCAATGGGAACTACAACTACCATCGCAACAAAAACCGGTACCGCACGCGATGCCGCCGAGAACCTCGCCGGACGTGTAGGTAGTGCAGCAGGCAACGTCTATGATGCAACCAAGGCTGCCGGCAAGCAAGTAGGCTCCGTCGCTTCGGATGAAATGGCAAACCTGAAGGCCGATCTGGATGAGCTGATTGCACGCTTGCCCAGTTTGTCCGACCTGGATCTGAATGCCGCCAAGGAAAAATTGCTGGAGCAGGTTGCCAGCGCCAAGGAAGCAGCCAACCAGGCAACGCTGAGTGCGCGCGAAAAAGTCAG
>JAYSKH010000359.1:0-13232 GCA_043726505.1 Undibacterium sp.
GCGCGCTGAAGAAAACGCCAAGGTGGCCAATGCTGCGGCGGAACGCGAATCGCTGCTGAGGCAGGTCAGCGAGGCGCAGATGCAGATGATGCAGGCGCAGGTGGAACCGCATTTCCTGTTTAATACACTGGCCTCGGTTGAATATCTGATCGAAACCGATCCGCCGCGCGCTGCAAAAATGCAACGCAGCCTGATCCAGTACCTGCGCGCCGTGTTGCCGCAGATGCGTGAGAATGCATCCATCACCAATCTGGGCCGCGAGGCGGACATGGTCAAGTCTTACCTGGACCTGCTGAAGATGCGTATGGAAGAAAGGCTGGAAGTGGAATTCATCATGCCGGAAGGCCTGCGCAGTGCGTCTTTCCCACCCATGATGCTGCAATCGCTGGTGGAAAACGCCATCAAGCATGGGCTGGAAGTGAAGGCGGAAGGCGGCACGCTGCGCTTCCACGCCGAGGTGGCGCATAACAAGCTGCGGGTGTCGGTTACCGATAACGGGCTGGGCTTTGGCGCGGTGCCGAGTAATGGTACCGGCTTGGGATTGCAGAATATCCGCGAACGCCTGAAGCTTATTTACAAAGAAAAGGGCCAAATGATTATCACACCTAATCAACCCAGCGGAGTTTGCGTTACTATTGAGATTCCTTATGAGTTAGCCAACTAATCCTGCCCTATTTATTGACTATGCCTACTGCGATAATTGCCGACGACGAACGATTGATGCGCGACCAGTTGAAGTCGCGCCTGGAACAGGTGTGGCCGGAACTGGAAATACTGGAAGAAGCCAAGAACGGCGAAGAAGCGGTGCAACTGGTGGAAAGCCTGCAACCAGACTTTGCTTTTCTGGACATCCGCATGCCGGTTAAGACCGGGCTGGAAGCGGCCAAGGAAATCGGCACCAAGGCGCATATCGTCTTCATCACCGCTTACGACCAGTATGCGATCCAGGCGTTTGACCATGGCGCAGTCGATTATGTGCTGAAGCCGGCCGATGTTGAACGGCTGACGCGCACGGTGGAACGCCTGAAGGCGCGCATGGCCAGCCAGAGCCAGCCCAATGACATGAGCAATATGCTGGCGCAGCTGGCCAAGCAGATGGGCATAGGCGGCAAAGCCAACTACCTGCAATGGATACAGGCATCGATAGGACAGGAGCTGCGGCTGATACCGGTCGAAGACATCCTGTTCTTCCAGTCCGATGAAAAATACACGCGCGTGCAGACTGCCAGCTATGAGGCCTTGATCCGCAAACCGGTGCGGGACCTGGCCGAAGAACTAGACCCTGCACTATTCTGGCAAATCCACCGCGCCACACTGGTGAACGCCAAGGCCATCTCCGGCGTAGTGCGTGACTTGCGCGGCCGGCATCTGGTGCAGATCAAGGGCTTGACCGAGAAGCTGGAAGTCAGCCGCAGCTTCGTGCATCTATTCAAACAGATGTAGATATCTCTATAGCGATCTCTACATAGGCGCTGATTTAGCGCCCGTGCTACCCAAAGTCCCGTGCGCGGGACTTTTTTTATGCCTGAAGGCATGATTTTTGCATTCTATTACGTCTTTTGTGCACCACCACATGGAAATTTATTTACATCCCGCAAATATATCAGGCATTATTTACGCCGTTGCGGCGGGTGGAAATAGTAGGAACCGCCCGCAAAATGTTTTTGCCTCGTGGAACTATATAAACTGATTTGACTCTGATAGCTGCCGGTTCTGGTCCATTGCCGTCGCTGATAAAAATACCCCACCTCCCAATAAAGGAAACAAGCATGCATCGTTCATTGATTGCGAGCGCAGTTCTGGCTTTATGCGCCAGCTCCGCATCGACCATTGCACTGGCAGCAGCTGCCACACCTGTAGCAGCCACAGCACCTGCCACTGCCCCCGCCTCGGCACGCAGCTCCGGCATTGATACGCAATGGCTGGATACCAGCGTGCGCCCGCAGGACGACTTCTTCCGCTATATGTCGGGCAAGTGGCTGGATACGACGCCTATCCCTGCCGACAAAGCGCGTTTTGGCGCATTTGACCAACTGCGCGACCAGTCTGAGAAACAGTCGTACGAGATCATCAATGCGCTGGCGCACCAGAACAGCCTTGCAGCCGGATCCAATCAAAAGAAAATCGCCGACCTGTTCAACAGCTTCATGGATGAGCACCGTGCGGATACGCTGGATGCCAAGCCGCTGCACGCCGAGTTTGCACGCATCGACAAACTGAACAACAAGAATCAGTTGCCTGCATTGATGGCGCAACTGGCCAAGCTCGGCGTCTCGGTGCCGCTGCAGACCGGCATCAACCAGGATGCGCGCAACTCCACCAGCTATGCGGTGTATGTGAACCAGAGCGGCCTGGGCCTGCCTGACCGCGATTACTACCTGAAAGATGACGATGCAAAGCTGAAAGGCTTCCGCGACGCCTATCTGGTGCACATGAAAAAAATGCTGGAAATGAACGGCCAGCCGAATGCAGAAAAAACTGCCACCTCCATCCTGGCGCTGGAAACAGAACTGGCCAAAATCCAGTGGACCAAAGTAGAAAACCGCAATCCGATCAAAACCTACAACAAGACCGACGTGGCGAGCCTTTCACAGCTGTTACCCGGCTTTGACTGGAACGGTTTCCTGGCCGCGACTGGCGTAGGCGGAAAAGCCGATTTTGTCATCGTGCGCCAGCCCGGCTTTGTCAGCGGCCTCAGCAAGGTGCTACAGGATACGCCGGTGGACGTCTGGAAAGCCTATTTCAAATGGCATACGCTGGATGCGTATGCGCCTTTCCTCAGCAGGCGTTTTGTCGACGAAGATTTTGCCTTCAGCAGCGTGACGCTGCGCGGCATCCCTGAAATGCAGCCACGCTGGAAACGCGGCGTTGGCCGCGTGGAAGAGTCTATGGGCCAGGCGCTGGGCCAGCTGTATGTGGAAAAACACTTCCCCGCCGAAAGCAAGGCGCGCATGCAGGAACTGGTGGGCAATCTGCTGACTGCGTACAAGCAAAGCATCTCCACATTGACATGGATGAGCCCGGAAACGAAGAAAGAAGCGCTGGCCAAGCTGGCTGCCTTTACACCGAAGATCGGCTATCCGGACAAATGGCGTGATTACAGCAAACTGAACATCCGCAAGGATGATCTGGTCGGCAACGTTATGCGCGCGCGTGAATTTGAAAACCAGCGCCAGCTGGACAAACTGGGCAAACCGGTAGACCGCACCGAATGGGGCATGAGCCCGCAGACGGTCAACGCCTATTACAACTCGCGCATGAACGAGATCGTGTTCCCTGCCGCCATTCTGCAGCCGCCGTTCTTCAATCCTGACGCGGATGACGCCGTCAATTACGGCGGCATAGGCGCGGTCATCGGCCATGAGATCAGCCATGGCTTTGATGATTCCGGCAGCCAGTCTGACGGCACCGGCAACCTGCGCGACTGGTGGACCAAGGATGACAAGGCCAACTTCAGCAAGCTGACTGGCGCCCTTGTAGCTCAGTACGAAGCCTATAGCCCTATCCCCGGCTATCACGTCAACGGCGCGCTGACGCTGGGCGAAAACATCGCCGACAATTCCGGCCTGGCGATTGCGTACAAGGCTTACCACATCTCGCTGGATGGCAAGCCTGCGCCTGTCATTGATGGCTTCACCGGCGACCAGCGCCTGTTCATGGGCTGGGGCCAGGTATGGCGTGGCAAGGCGCGCGATGCGGAAACCATACGCCTGATCAATGTGGATCCGCACTCCCCTGCCATGTTCCGCGGCAACGGCCCACTGACCAATGTGCCTGGCTTCTACGCAGCTTTTGGCGTGAAGGAAGGCGACAAGATGTTTGTGCCGGAAGACAAGCGCACCATCATCTGGTAACGGACTTGCGAGCCCCCAGCGATGGGGGCTTTTTTTTCGACCGTCTTATTTCAGGTTTATTATGCCGGCCGGATTGCATCAGCGTTCACCGGCATGCTTTTTTAAATCCCTCAGCAGCATGGGCAGCAGCTTGGCTTCGCCATCATTTTCCAGCCCCTGCTCCAGTAATTCTATTGCCAGCCCCATTTTCCCCATCGACTGGAAGATGCTGCACAAATCCATCAGGCAGCGTTCAAACTTGCTTCTGTGATTGATAGAAGCCTGGCTCTGCCCGGGCAAATTCATGTCGGCAGAAAACAGCGGGCCGCGATAAATGCGAAATAACTGCGCTGCATACGAAGAGAGTTTTTTGACTGAGGGCGATGCAGCAACTTCATCCGCCAGCTTGTCCAGCGCCCAGATGTCCAGCCAGCACAGCGAGTGGTTCAGCGATAGCCTGCCTTCGCTCAGCATGATGACATCGTCATGCTTCAACAGCTTGCGCAAACGGTATAAGGCCGAATCAAATGAGTTTTGCGCCGCATCCCCATCGGAATCGGGCCATAGCGCATCCGCAGCTTTTTCGGCGCTGACATTCCTGCCTCCTTGCGCAATCAGCAGCCTCAGCAGTTCCAGCGGTTTTCTCTGTGCCTTGTGCGCGAACTGAAGCGGCTCTCCGGCTATCCTGATTTCAAAACTACCCAGCGCGCGTATCTCGACCGGCCATGGCCAGCCAGGCATATAACTGCGTGCAGGAGGCTTCAATTGCCGCGCCCTGATAAGGCGGATCACATACTCTGCTTCGATGCCTGCATCCAGCGCCTCGGCGCACAGCGGCGCGACCAGGTCAGGAACCCAGAAAATGGTCGTAAGCAAACCTTCGCGCCGCGCGAGTGAAAACGCCGCCTCAAGCGACAGGTGGCAGGCCGCACGCTGTCCGGCATCAAGATGCAGGTATGCCTGCAGCAAACTCAGGTGAAAATCCAGCAATGGGCTGGCCATGCCGGCGAAAAGGCCACGCTCCTCATTCAGGATAGCGGCGACGGCATCATGCTCACCAGCGATTGCATTGATCGTCGCCAGCGCTGCGAGGCCCTGCACATGGTTTCTGCATGCAGCCATTTCGAGGTGCGGCGCCAGCATGCGCTCCACTTCCATTTTTGCTTTCGCCACATCACCATACAGCAGAGAGCGCCAGGACTTCACAAAATGCAGCATCATCACATCCATGCTCCTGCGTGGCTCAAGCCTGTGCTCCAAGCTGTCGATCAGTGCATCCGCTTCCTGCAGATGGCCGCCGGCCAGGCAGGCAGACAGGTAGTTCACATGCATCGCCACTCCGGGGAAAGGCTGCCTGCTGTCCGGCATGGACTGGCTCAGCATGTCAAATTCAGCCTTGGCGCCTGCATAGTCGGGCACGCTGGCAAGGTAATGCAGTTTCACTGTGCCATATAAGGCGAGGCTGAGCGGAGCAACATCCGGCAGCGCCAGAAGCGGCCGCGCATATGCCATCAATTCTTCACAGATGGAAAATTGGCATTGCCATGCGTAATGGTCAAGCAGGCTTGTTGCCATTCTGATTTTTAAATCAGGGGCCAGCTCCTCGTGCAGCACGGACGACAGATGGGCAGCAGGGTCGCCCAGCGAATGTTGCTGAAGTTGCCGAAGTTGCCGATGTTGCCGATGTTGCGATTGCGCTCTCGATTGCGCTTGAAAGCACCCCAGCGACAAAGCCGACAGTAGATTGCAGCAGGCATCCGCTATCAGCGGCCTGGGTAGATCAGCTACGTGCTGAACAAGCAGGCCTTGCAGACACAGGCTCCATGTATCCGCGCCCCGAAAGCCGCTGCCCTGCTGTAGATAGCAGCGCAGAATGTCCGAGGCCGCCGCCACTTGGTGGCAATAATCTCCGTTTGCGGCAAAGCCCGGATAAGCCTGCTCCAGCAACTGCCGTGCACGCTGTGGATTGGAGAGTCGCTCTGTTTTCGCCAACCAATATTGCAACACCGGCCTTTCGTCTATCCATTCAAAAGGAAGTTGCTGCATCCAGCGGGAAACCGTGTCGCCCAGACCGCACGAAAACAGCCGTTCCGCCTGGCTCTCGATGATGTGCGTTGTGCGGGGAAAATCATCCAGCAGGCGATACAGCTCAATCGCCGCATTAAAGTCACCCGCCTGTTCCAGCATAGCGGCAGATTTTCTGTGCAATTGCTGGAGCTCGGCTGCAGAACAGATGCTCCTTGTCTTACTTTGCAAGAACTCCCTGAACAATGCATGGAATTGGTAGGTGCCCTCCTCGCCGCCATGTCTGTCGATAAAAAAATTCTTGCTACACAAATCCTCCGCTACCGTTGTTGCAACAGGCTCGTCCGTCATGTATGCCATCATTTGCTGCGTGTATTGCGGAAGGAAAGCAAGAGAGAGCAATATCCGCTGCGCCCCTGCAGTCTCAAGGGCAAAGATTTCTTCGGCAAAATAATGAAAAATGGTTTCTGGTGAATTCGCTGGCGAAAAAGTCCAGTCAAGCGCTTTGCTGGTCTTTGCCCTTTCAAGCAACAGGACAATTCCTGCAGCCCAACCCTGTGTTTTTCTCGATAGCTGGAGCAACGGATCTGCGCCGGTCTGCACACCTGCCGCCAGGCACAGGCTGGAAATTTCTTCGGTGTCGAATTTGAGCATGTCCCAGTCGACAACCGCCAGGCGCCGATTGGCGCGCTCTCTTGCCAGGAAGGATGGTGCAGGCGTCCTGCTGGTAAAAAACACGCGGGTTTCAGCAGGAGCTTCGGTGATCAATGCCTTGGCAGCATGTTCGAGCGCTTCACCGGCGGCAAGATGATAGTCGTCCAGCACGATGGTGCATCGGGTGGGAAGGTATTCATAGGCATCGCGGAAATACGCGCTACAAAAAAGTGGAAAGTCGAGAATCTGTCCCGAGAAAAACTTACTGCATGCACTCGGGCTCCGCTGGCAAAGCGTTGTCAGCGCTTCGTCAAAGCAAGAAAAAAAATACGCCGGATCGAGGTCGTTGCGGTCCACGTGATACCACAGCACCGGATTGCCACGGGCCTCGAGATAACTCCCCACCAGTGATGTCTTGCCGGCGCCAGGCGGCCCAGACACCCATATTCCGGCAGCATTATCCATCTGGTCAAGTATGTTGAATAAGCGGGACCGATGGAGGATGCCGCGACTTTGCGGCACGCTGATTTTGGCATATGCCATATTTTTTCGATATGAGGTTGACTGGCCCCGACGCACCGCAATACCTGGCGCGCACTTGCATGTTGCCGCCAGCTGATTTTTCCTGGGCACGAGCCGTTGCGTAAACCTGTATGGATCACGGTTGGGATATCTGTCGCCGCATCCTGCCTCTTCGGTCCGCAATGAATTTTAGTCCATGGGCGTTCAGATGCCAGCACTGATTACAGGCTGCGGTTTAAATTTTAAAAATAGTGAATCGGTAAGCTATCTGCAAGTCGCCTTTCCTTAATGTACGCAGGCAGTTCTTGCACATCTCTTGCATCACATTAGCGATCCATCATTTTTTAAGCAGCGCCGGTATTGGTTCTAGCAAAAAAAAACGGCGTTGCTTATTCAAAATCTCCATGTGCGGCAGAGGTATTTTTCAATATCGCTTTGAGGAAAGAAATCATGAAAAAACTTGCTTTTGCCTTCATGCTGAACGCGCTGTCCTTTGCGGCAATGGCGCAGACTGCGCCTGAGACCGAAACAATCACCATTGCCGGTTATGAAAAGTCGATCTCACTTCCCGGCAGTTACCACAAAATGTGGCCCAACGAATACCTGGAATATCAGGGCGCCTACATGCTTTCAAATGGAAAAACTTTTTCTGTTTTCAGCAAAGGCACAAAGATGTACGCAAAAATGGAAGACCAGGAAAGACATGAGATCGTTGCCACGGCACCGAATGTCTTTGTTGCGCTGGACGAAAAAATGAAAATGCGGGTTGACCTGCATGATGACGGCAATGTCAGCGGAGAACTTGTCATGCTCGTTCCGAGGGAAAATGTTGCAGGAAGCAGCCATACTGGGGAGCAGTTGGTGACCATTGCCTTCCGCTAAGGGATCTGCGGCAATAGTGGCAATAGTGGCAATGAGTGACAATAGGCGGCAATCGTTGGCATTGCCCGCAGAACAGACTGCGGCATTTCAATTCAGCTAACAAGAAGCACCCTTTGCCTATTACTTCATCACTGCATTTTTAAAGCGCCCAAATAGAAACGCCAGCTTTACAGCTGGCGTTTCTATTTGATATTTTTGCAGATGAGCAGCATATGTCTTATCTGGCATCCGCCATGCTTACAAGATCTGCTTGCCTATCCACCAGGCCACTGCGGCAACAAACGCCGATGCCGGAATCGTCAGCAACCATGCCCACACGATATTGCTGGCAACACCCCAGCGCACTGCCGACATTTTTTGCGCGGAACCCACACCGACAATTGCGCCGGTGATCGTGTGTGTTGTGGACACGGGCACACCCATCGCATTGGCGATGAACAGCGTGATGGCGCCGCCGGTTTCGGCACAGAAGCCGCCCACCGGTTTCAGCTTGGTGATTTTTTGCCCCATGGTCTTGACGATACGCCAGCCGCCGAACAGCGTGCCCATGCCGATGGCGGCATAACAGGCCGTAATAACCCACCATGGCAGGGAGTCGCCCTTGGCCAGGTAACCGGAAGCAATCAGCAGCATCCAGATAATGCCCATGGTTTTTTGCGCATCATTACCACCGTGGCCCAGGCTATACATCGATGCCGAGATTAGTTGCAGGCGGCGGAACCATTTGTCTACTTTCATCGGCGTGGAACGCACGAACAGCCAGGAGACAATCAGCATCATTAGCGAGCCCAGCACAAAGCCAAGTAAAGGCGACACGACGATAAAGGTCACCGTTTTGATCAAGCCTTCCGAAACCAGTGCGCTGGTGCCCGACTTGGCAACCGCTGCGCCTACCAGGCCGCCGATCAATGCATGCGACGACGATGACGGAATGCCGAAATACCAGGTCACCAGATTCCAGAATATGGCGCCGACCAGTGCGCCGAAGATCACGTACTGGTCAACGATGGCCGGATCGATGGTGCCGGTGCCGACGGTGGACGCAACCTTCAGGTGGAAAAAGAAGATGGCGACAACGTTGAAAAAGGCGGCCATCGCGACCGCAGTTTGTGGCTTCAGAACACCGGTGGAAACGACGGTGGCAATGGCATTCGCAGCATCGTGGAAGCCATTCATGAAATCAAATATCAATGCCAGGCCGATCAACAGGACGAGGACATAAATGCTGATTTGGAGGGTATGCATGGGGTATCACTTCTTGTTTTTGCGTTCTTGGGCGACGCATCTGCTTGTCAATACTTGGGCCTTGCCGGCGCTTTGCCGGTAAGGCCGCATTTCTATGAAGATAGCGCGTGTGCGCCTTTACGCTTTACTTTAAGCGCTCAGGTACTTAAGCGTTCTCTACGATGATGCCTTCGATGATGTTGGCAACATCTTCGCAACGGTCGGTCACTGTTTCCAGGATTTCGTAGATAGCCTTTAGCTTGATCAGGTTACGCACGTCCGGTTCGTCACGGAACAGTTTGGACATTGCTGCACGCATCACGTGGTCGGCATCCGACTCCAGCCGGTCTATTTCTTCGCAGATCAGCAGGATTTCGCGCGAATTATCCATGTTGCTCAGCAGTGCCACCGCGGCTTTGACTTTCTCTGCACAGGCCAGGCACAGTTCGGCCAGGCGTTTGGCTTCCGGCGTAATTTCACGGATGTCGTACAGTGAAATAGTCTGACCGGCATCTTCCAGCAAGTCCAGGATGTCGTCCATGCGTGTGATCAGCTTATGGATGTCGTCCCTGTCCAGCGGCGTGATGAAAGTCTTGTGCAGCAGTTCGATCGTGTTATGGGTAACAGTATCGGCCTGCTTTTCTATGACTTCGATCGCGTGTACGCGGTTTTCCAGGTCGTCGAAATTGGTCATCAGCGCAACCATTTCTTTCGCGCCTTTGACACACAGTTCTGCGTGCTGGTTGAAGAGGTCAAAAAACTTGCCCTCGGTGGGCATCAATCGTCCAAACATTTTTTTCTCGCTGAAAATAGAAAATTCTAAAACTTTAAGGAAGCTGCCGGTCGCTGGCAAATTCCAGGAAACGGATAAGGCTGAGTTAAAACTATACTGAAGCTGTATTACAAAGACTTATTCGTTATCCCCATAGATCGACAACGCGCCGGTGTAATTGTCAAATTTGGTGTACTCGCCGATGAAGCTCAGGCGCACACTGCCGATAGGGCCGTTACGCTGCTTACCGATAATGATCTCGGCAGTTCCCTTGTCCGGTGAATCAGGGTTGTAGACCTGGTCGCGGTAAATGAACAGGATAACGTCCGCATCCTGCTCGATCGCGCCGGATTCGCGCAGATCGGACATCACGGGGCGCTTGTTCGGCCGCTGCTCCAGCGAGCGGTTCAACTGCGACAGCGCGATCACCGGGCACTGCAATTCCTTGGCCAGGCCCTTCAGGTTCCGTGAGATTTCAGAAATCTCTGTCGCGCGGTTTTCACCGCCGGAGTTACCGGACATCAGTTGCAAGTAATCGATGATGATCAGGCCCAGTTTGCCACACTGGCGCGACAGGCGCCGTGAGCGCGCGCGCAATTCAATGGAGCTGAGCGCCGGCGTTTCATCAATATACAGCTGCGCATCGTTCATTTTCTGGATCGCATGCGTCA
The DNA here is from genome assembly GCA_043726505.1 of Undibacterium sp. GTDB lineage: Bacteria > Pseudomonadota > Gammaproteobacteria > Burkholderiales > Burkholderiaceae_D > Undibacterium. Next base: position 10,584 of record JAYSKH010000359.1, read on the forward strand.
GGCGCGGCCAGTCTTCGTCGATCAGGCGGCCGGTACGCAGGCGATGCTGATCAAGCCGGCCTACCGAACCCAGCATACGCATGGCCAGCTGAGCGCCGCCCATCTCCATCGAAAAGACAGCAACAGGCAAACCGCTGTCAATGGCGACGTTCTCGCCAATGTTGATGGAGAACGCAGTCTTACCCATGGACGGCCGGCCGGCGACGATAATCAGGTCGCCCGGCTGCAGGCCGGAGGTCATGCGGTCCAGGTCATTAAAGCCTGTCGGCACGCCGGTGATATCGCTGGTATGGTCGCGGTTATAGAGTTCGTCAATGCGCTCGACCACCTGTGTCAGCAGAGGCTGGATCGCGGTAAAGCCCTGCGCACCACGCGAGCCCTCTTCCGCAATCGCGAAGATCTTGGACTCAGCATCGTCCAGCATCTGCTTGACTTCCTTGCCCTGCGGATTAAACGCATTACCGGCAATTTCATCCGCTACGGTGATCAGCTTGCGCAGTACGCCGCGGTCACGCACGATTTCCGCATAGCGGCGGATATTCGCGGCCGAGGGCGTGTTTTGCGCCAGCGCATTCAGGTAGCTCAAGCCACCCGCGTCGTCAGCCTTGCCAATGCCTGTGAGTGCCTCAAACACGGTAATCACGTCAGCAGGTTTGGAGCCGTTGATCAGCTTGACCATGCACGAGAAAATGATGCGGTGGTCGTAACGGTAAAAGTCGTCTTCCCGGATAAAATCGGCAATCCTGTCCCATGCGGCATTATCCAGCAGCAAACCGCCGAGCACTGATTGCTCTGCCTCTATGGAATGCGGGGGTACACGGATGGAATCGAGTTGCGGATCGGAAGGAGCTTTCATGGCGCGCATTATACCTTCTAATTCAATCTGGAAAGGACTTGGAGCGGAGGCAAATTGCCTGTTTGTATCGAATAAAGTACAGCGTTCCGGCTGCACAGATAATCGTTCAAATTATTTTCATAATAAGCTTGCATTGCGGTAAGCGTCACGCAACTGCATCAGCCTGGCGTGCTGCGGGCAACCGCCTAAATACACACAAAAAAAGCCGGGCGAACCCGGCTTTTTCAACAGTAACGTTGAGTATTAAGCGTGTTCGCCCAATACTGCAACAGTCACTTCAACCACTACGTCTGTATGCAGAGCAACAGAAACAGGGTGGTCGCCAGTTGTTTTCAACGGACCTGTAGGCATACGGATCTGAGCTTTTTCAACTGCGAAACCTTGTTTAGTCAGGGCTTCAGCGATGTCGTGGTTAGTAACGGAACCGAACAAACGGCCATCAACACCAGATTTTTGCGAAATCTGAACAGTCAGACCGCTCAGTTTTTCGCCTTGCTTTTCAGCGGCGGCCAATTTCTCAGCAGCTGCTTTTTCCAGATCGGCGCGTTTTGCTTCGAATTCAGCAATCGCTGCCGCAGTTGCACGGCGAGCCATGCGTTGTGGGATCAGGAAGTTACGAGCGTAGCCGTCTTTTACACGAACTACATCACCCAGGTTGCCGAGATTAACGACTTTATCAATCAGAATAACTTGCATATTTTTCTCCTAAACGTTCAGCCGTCAATTACGCTGTGTGCAGATCAGTGTATGGCAGCAACGCGAGGTAGCGTGCGCGCTTGATTGCTGTGTCAACTTGACGTTGATACAGGGCTTTAGTACCTGTCAGACGTGCTGGCATGATTTTGCCGTTTTCTTGCACGAAGTCTTTCAGTGTGTCGATGTCTTTGTAATCAACTTGTTCTACGTGTGCAGCTGTGAAGCGGCAGAATTTTTTACGCTTGAACAGTGGATTTTGTTGCTGACGCTTTTGTTTCAGCTTGCTTTTATCAAATTTTTTACCGAATGCCATTTTTGGCTCCTAATCAAGTGGTGGCCTCGAATTCAACGATGTGAAATACGAGGCTTTTGCTATTGCGGTTCTTGCGCGACAAAAAACCGGTGAATGCCATGACAACGCCCAACTCTATATCCATGAATCGCCTTGAAATTTCACCCGCAGCAATTGCGGATATTTCAAATTCGACCAGGCGGCTGGTGTTGGCCTGCATTTGCTGAGAGCTGTGCATCAATATTGCTGAAGCTATCGGAATTCCGGCTGGCGTATAACGCAACACGCCCTTTTCCGCAATACTGGCAACGACTCTAAGCTGATTCACTGATTTCTGTTGCGTCCTCTAACAGGTAACTACTAATGAATTAAGCTGCAGGAGCTTCAACGCGTGAAGTCTTGGCAGCATCTTCCTTCTGTACTGCTTTCATCATTGGCGAAGGAGCTGTTTCAGCTTTTTTCATTTTTACTGTGAGGTGGCGCAGAACGGCATCATTGAATTTGAATGCTGTTTCCAACTCAAGCAAAGTTTCAGCGTCGCACTCGATGTTCATGCAAACATAGTGAGCTTTCGCCAGCTTCTGGATCATGTAGGCGAGTTGACGGCGGCCCCAGTCTTCCACACGGTGAACTTGACCGTTGCGGGCTGTAACGCTGGCTTTGTAGCGTTCAATCATTGCAGGCACTTGCTCGCTTTGATCCGGGTGTACGATAAATACGATTTCATAATGACGCATATATTCTCCTTGTGGACAATAAAAATAGCCCGCCTCGGCGTCAAGACGAGTGCGGGAAGAGGAAAGCC
>JAYSKH010000360.1:0-20689 GCA_043726505.1 Undibacterium sp.
CGCTGGAAACCGCCAGCAGCGCAAACAGTTTGAGACCTCGGGTTTTGAATGGCATGTAGGGCTTCCTAAAAGGTGAGTATCGCCAATATACGCCAAACCCTGCGAGACGGACAATATGAACGATATAACAATATGGTCCTGCATAGACCATTCGTAGCGAGGCCCGGCTTACGGGATCGGTCGCTGCATGGAAATTAAAATAACCTGCCTAGTGCAGGCAATATCCTGGTTGCCCTTAAAACAACGCTCTATTGATTCCACGCGATGAAAACTCAGCCACTGAGTAGGACCGCTAGCCGGACTGTGCATAAGTATCTTCTTGGCAAGACATATCATCGCAAGCGGCAAGCAAAATAGCGTAAGGCAAGAAAAGCAGGATACAATGTTTGCCATATTAGCAATTTAATGCTGCGGGCAAAATTGAAATTGCGCTTGCCTATGTACTCAAGACGCTTGAGCTGCAATAAATTGTCTAATAGCAAGCAGACAGTTTGCTATGATAGGAATGCTTGCCATACTTAACAACGCACGTTAGCACGTTGGCACTTAAAGCCGCAAACCCACGCCGATATATTCGCCCATGATAATTCGCAGAGCCACGATAGAAGACGCCAGGAGTCTTAGCGCATTAGCTATCCAGGTGTGGCTGCACGCCCATGCAAAACAGGGTATCAACAACGGTATTGCCGGCTTCGTTTTTTCCGAACTCGGCGAAGAAAATCTGAAGCGCCAGATCAAGGACCAGGACAAGACCATACTCGTCGTTTATCAGGAAAAATTCCTGGTCGCGTATGCAATCCTGAACCTGCGCTCAAGCTGCCCTGACGCGCCGATGATACAGACCGAACTGACCACGTTCTACGTGCAAGAGCATTGCACGCACAGGCGTATAGGCACGCATCTGTTTGCCGAGTGCCTGAAACGCTCTATCAACGACAACGGCAAACTGGCACTGTGGCTGGCCATCAGCACGCAAAACAATCCGGCGGTGGACTTCTGCCGCAAGCAGGGCATGATACTGCTGGGCTTCAACAACTTTGAGCTGGGTACCGAGCGGCACGAAAACTATCTGCTGGCCGGCGGCGACCTGTAGCCAGCAAAAAAAGCGTGCTGGGAAGTGGGCATCCCACTTCCCAGCATCATTTAGTGCGCCGCCCGCAGGCAAGCTTCAGGGGAAGGCCGGGATATGCGCCTCTACGCCGCCGAACCTGATTTCCGGATGTCTCCTGGCAACCATCTCTTCAATTTCCTTTGCGCGCTTTAGCGGCAGATCAACGATCAGCAGCACCTGTCCCTGTTCGACGCCTTCGGCAAAGGGCCGCAGCCGCGAATTAGGTATGGCCGCAGCCGCCATGCCGGAGGCCCAGGAGCCAAACAGAGCGCCGCCAAAACCTGCAATCAGCACGGCGATGGTTTTCAGCTCCAGCCCTTCGGGCGGAAACAGCAGCAGCAAGGTACCCGCCACCAGACCGGACAGCCCACCTATCACCATGCCGACTTCCGCGCCATGCACCAGATCGGTTTTTTGCAGGAAGTTGGCCTCCGGCATATCCGGCAGCAGGCTGCCTTCCCGCGCATGGAAATGGATATAGCGTTCTTCTACGCGCGCCAGCAACAGCTCGTCCAGCATAGCCCGTGCGCTCGGTACATCCGGCAGCATGAAGTAGAGTCTGCGTCTCATGGTGATCTCCTCTTTCTCTCTGGGAAGACCGCAGGCAGGGGCACAGCCCCGTACACGATCTTGTCCTTTCGTTATAGCAAATTCTGGCGGGATATCCAGAGATATGCGCATAAAGGACGGCAGCATAGAAAGCGGCTATGAAGCCGCCGGTGCGGATTGCCTTAAGTGAGAGTAGAAGCGGAAGGAATACAGGAAGAGATGCAATCGCACTTGCTTGCAGGCTACGCTGCCTGCAAGCAAAGAAGAAACAGCATAAAAGCGGCTTAGGCGGAGCGTTTGGCCACGATGGCGTTGCCCGCGCGGCTGACTGCCTTGCGTCCCAGATGCTGGGAAATATACTGGCCTGCATCCACGACCGCATCCAGGCTAATGCCGGTGTCTATGCCCAAACCCTGCATCAGGAACAATACGTCTTCCGTTGCCACATTGCCGGTCGCGCCCTTGGCGTATGGGCAGCCGCCCAAACCCGCTACCGACGAGTGATAGATGGAAATGCCGACTTCCAGGCTGGCATAGATATTCGCCAGCGCCTGGCCGTAGGTATCGTGAAAGTGGCCGGACAGGCGCTCCACCGGGAATTCACGGATCACCCTTTGCATGACGGTCTGCACATGCCTGGCCGTGCCCACACCGATGGTATCGGCAATATCGATTTCATCGCAGCCCAGGTCGCGCAGGCGCTGCACGACGTCGGCCACGCTGTCAGGCTCTACCTTGCCCTGGTAAGGGCAGCCGAAAGAGCAGCTGATGCTGCCGCGCAGCCTGATATTGTGCGCCTTGGCCGCTACTGCAACTTCGCGGAAACGCTCTATCGATTCAGCGATCGAACAATTGATGTTGCGCTGGGAAAATGCCTCGGATGCAGAACCGAAGATGACGACTTCATCCGCGCCGGCGGCCAGCGCCGCTTCAAAACCCTTCATGTTCGGCGTCAGCACCGAGTACACGACACCGGGTTTGCGCTGTATGCCTGCCATCACTTCGGCCGAGGTTGCCATCTGCGGCACCCATTTTGGCGATACAAAAGAAGCGGCTTCGATATTGGCAAAACCGGCACCGGTCAGCATATCGACCAGCGCTATCTTGACGTCGGCAGCAATGGTTTCTTTCTCGTTCTGCAAGCCGTCACGCGGACCGACCTCGACGATTTTTACTTTGGCGGGCAGCGCGCCTGCAAACTGGGTATTCATATCAGTATCCTTTTGAACGGTCGACCACGCCGGCGAGCGGCTGGCCTTGTTGCAGTGCCAGTATCTTGCCGGCGATCTGGCGCGCGCTATCTTCGCGCAAGGTCAGCGCCGAAATATGCGGTGTCATGCTGATGCGGTTTTCCTGCCAGAACGGATGTATCGCCGGCAGCGGCTCTTCGTTGAATACATCCAGTGTAGCGCCTGCGATATGTTCCTGCTCCAGCAGTTCCAGTAAGTCTTCATCGACCAGATGCGCGCCGCGCGCCACATTGATCAGATAAGCACCCCACGGCAGTTTGGACAGGTTGTGCTTGTTCAGAATGCCGGTTGTATCAGCTGTCAACGGCAGTATGCAGACCAGCACACGCGATGCCCGCAGGAAGGTATCCAGGCCATCCTGGCCCGCATGGCAAGTCACGCCCGGCACCTGCTTTTGCGTGCGGCTCCATCCATGCAGCGGAAAGCCGAAGTGCTGCAATGCTTCCGCGATGCGGCCGCCCAGTACGCCCAGGCCCAGTATGCCAACGCTGAAGTCGGATTTGGCATATGGCTTCAGGAAACGCCATTGCTGCAATTCGCGCTGCATCTGATAGCTGTCCAGGCGGCGAAAGTAGCGCAACACTGCATGGCTGACATACTCCGCCATCTGCATGCCCATGCCGGCGTCATCCAGCCGCACCACCGGCACGCCGTCCGGCAATGCATCGCCCAGCTGCAATATCGCATCGACACCGGCGCCGAGATTGAAGATTGCCTTCAGCGTGGTCCGGCCCTGCAGCATGTCCACAGGCGGCTTCCAGACAATCGCATAGTCGGCAGCCGTAGTATCACCCGGCTGCCACACGCGTATATTTGCCTGCGGCATTTCGCTGCTCAGCACGTCCAGCCACGGCTTGGGATCGCCGCCGCCTGCATGAAAAATGATGTCCAAATTTTTTCCTTGCGAGTTCCTGTTGCAGCTGTTTATTCCGGCTGCCTGAATGCCAGCAATTGCGCGCCTTCTGCGACCTGGTCTGCCACCGCATACAGGATTTCATCGACGATGCCGTCGACGGGCGCGGAAATCGAATGCTCCATCTTCATCGCTTCCATGATCATCAGCGCATCGCCCTTTTTCACCTGCTGGCCCGGAGTGACCATTACTGCGACGATCTTGCCTGGCATCGGCGCTGTCAGGCGTCCGCTTTCGGCTTCGGCTTCACCCGCATGCGCCAGCGGATCAGCATAATGAAGCACTGTGTGGCCGCCTGCGGTAAACACATGGACGTTCTCGCCATTATCGCCATACTGGACAACGGTGCCATGCACGGTCTGGTCGCCCAGCTTCAGGCTCAGATCGTTCGCACCATGACTGTCATTGGCGGCCAGTGTTACGCGGGCCTGTGTTCCACTTGCGGATACGTCCCAGCCATCCGCCAGATAAGCAATGCTGACCGCGTGCGCCTGATTTTCTTCCGTGTAGTCCAGCGTGCGTTGCAGCGTGCCGTTCATGCGCCAGCCGTGAGCGGACTGCCACGGATCGCCGCCCAGTTGCCGTTCTGACTGCAATTGCGCCACCGCCGCCAGTGCCAGCACGGGCAAAGGTGCGGCGACGACCTGCGGGAACAGCTCCGCGTGGTTGCGTTCTATCAGGCCGGTATCCAGGTCAGCGTCGGAAAACGCCGTGCCGGAAATCAGCCTTTGCAAAAAAGCGATATTGGTGGACAGGCCGACGATCTGGTATTCCGCCAGCGCCTGCGCCATGCGGGCCAGCGCCTCGTTCCTGTCCTTGCCCCAGACGATCAGCTTGGCGATCATCGGGTCGTAAAACGGTGAAATGCTGTCACCCTCGCGCACGCCGCTGTCTATCCTGACGGCGGCAGGCAAATTAAGGCTGCCGCCCAGCTCGAACGATACCGCTTGCGGCGTACGGTTGTGGCGCAGCGTGCCTATTGACGGCAGGAAACCCTTTTCCGGGTTTTCCGCATAGATCCTGGCTTCAATCGCATGGCCGTTGATGACCAGCTGATCCTGCGTCAAAGGCAGCGGCTGGCCTGCGGCTACGCGCAACTGCCATTCCACCAGATCGGTTCCACTGATCATTTCCGTTACCGGATGCTCAACCTGCAGACGCGTGTTCATTTCCATGAAATAGAAAGAACCGTCCTGGTTGGCAATAAATTCCACGGTGCCCGCACCGACGTAGCCGACAGCCTTGGCGGCAGCTACTGCGGCATCGCCCATCGCCGCACGGCGTTCTGCCGTCATGCCCGGCGCAGGCGCTTCTTCCAGCACCTTCTGATGGCGGCGCTGCACCGAACAGTCGCGCTCGAACAGATATACGCAGTTGCCCTGTGTATCGGCAAATACCTGGATCTCGATATGGCGCGGCCGGGTCAGGTATTTTTCCGCCAGCACTTTATCGTCACCAAAAGAAGAAATCGCCTCACGCTTGCAGGAGGCCAGCGCAGCCTTGAAATCGGCGCTGTTTTCGATCACGCGCATGCCCTTGCCGCCGCCGCCCGCGCTGGCTTTCAGCAGCACCGGATAACCGATACGGTCCGCTTCACCCTGCAGAAAATCGGCATCCTGATTGTCACCGTGGTAGCCAGGCACCAGCGGCACATTGGCTTTTTCCATCAGCGATTTCGCTGCGGATTTGCTGCCCATTGCGCGTATCGCGGAAGCCGGCGGCCCGATGAAGACCAGGCCGGCCTTGGCGCAGGCATCGGCAAACTCACTATTTTCGGACAGGAAGCCATAACCTGGATGGATCGCCTGCGCACCGGTGGCGAGCGCCACTTCGATGATCTTGTCGGCGCGCAGATAACTCTCTTTGGCCGGCGCAGGACCTATCAGTACGGCCTCGTCACACACCGCAACGTGCTTGGCGCCGGCATCGGCTTCTGAATATACGGCCACGGTCTTGATGCCGAGGCGGCGCGCTGTAGCCGCAACGCGGCAGGCAATTTCACCACGATTGGCGATCAGGATTTTGCTGAACATGGCTTTGTCTCTCACAAAAATTGTTGTCAGGATACCGGTTGACCGGCATCCTGTTTATTTTGATTTTCTGCTGTATGCACAGGCTTGATTTTCTGCTTTATTCACAGGCCATCAGACCTGCTATTGCAACGGCTGCCTCTTACTTGCAGGAGCCGCCGGCTTCGGTCACACCACGTGTTTTGAGACCCAGTTTGGCCAGCAGCACGCGGTCATCCTCTGCGTCCGGGTTGCCCGTCGTCAGCAGTTTGTCGCCGTAGAAAATCGAATTGGCGCCAGCCAGAAAGCACATGGCCTGCACTGCTTCGCCCATCTGGCGGCGGCCTGCGGACAGGCGCACGCGCGCTTTAGGCATGGTGATACGCGCGACGGCTATCGTACGCACGAATTCCAATGGGTCCAGCGGATCAAGGCCGTGCAAAGGCGTGCCTTCGACTTGTACCAGATGGTTGACCGGCACCGATTCAGGGTAAGGGTTCAGGTTGGCCAGCTGTGCGATCAAACCGGCGCGCTGGCGGCGCGATTCGCCCATGCCGACGATACCGCCGCAGCATACTTTCAGACCAGCATTGCGAACGTGGCCCAGCGTGTCCAGCCTGTCCTGGTAGTCACGGGTGGAAATCACGTTGCTGTAGAACTCGGGCGCGGTATCCAGATTATGGTTGTAATAGTCGAGGCCGGCTTCTTTCAGGCGTTCTGCCTGTTCTTCCTTCAGCATGCCCAGCGTCGCGCAGGTTTCCAGGCCCAGTGCTTTTACTTCACGCACCATTTCTTCTACCTTGTCCATGTCGCGGTCTTTCGGCGAACGCCATGCGGCGCCCATGCAGAAACGGGTGGCGCCATTGTCCTTGGCGGCACGCGCCGCATCCAGCACTTCTTCTATGCCCAGGATTTTCTTGGCTTCCACGCCGGTATCGTAACGCGCGGCTTGCGGGCAATAGCCGCAATCTTCTTCGCAGCCGCCGGTCTTGATCGACAGCAGTGTTGCCAGCTCTACGTCGCCGGCATCGAAGTTCGTGCGGTGCACTTGCTGCGCCTTGAACATCAGGTCGTTGAACGGCAGGTCGAACAGCGCCAGCACTTCATCCACCGGCCAGGTTTCGGCCTGGATCGCTTTGACGGGAGCTTGGAAAGAGACGGTTTGTAACATGGTGGGCTTCCTTTACATCAACAAATTTAAATTCAGATAAGACGCTGCGGCCGCGGATGTCGGCTCGGACAAGCGGGGAATATGTCCCAGCAAGGGTGCAGCGATACGGCGGGACAGCGCTTGCAAATTTTCTTCGGCATACAACATGTCGGCATCGACGGTATTGGCAACCCAGCCGGCCAGCTTCAAGCCGCGCGCCGCGATCGCTTCCACGGTCAGCAGCGCATGGCTCAGGCAACCGAGGCGCATGCCGACGACAAGGATGACGGGCAACGCAAACTGCTGCGCCAGGTCTGCGGTATCCAGCTCGTCGTTCAGCGGTACGCAAAACCCGCCCACGCCCTCTACTACAACGGCATCGGCCTGCTGCGCCAGTTGCGCATAACAGTCCAGGATGTGCGTCGCGGAGATGCTGACCTGCTCGTGCACGGCAACGATATGCGGCGCCGCAGGCGTGCGCATCAGATAGGGCGATACCAGCGCCTGCGGCAATTTTACGCTGGATGCGGCGTTCAGCATGTCCACATCTTCGTTATGCCATTCGCCATCCTGCAACACGGCACCGGCAGCGACTGGTTTCATTCCAACGCTGCGCAAGCCGCGTTGCCCCAGGGCATGCAACAATGCAGATGACACCAGCGTCTTGCCGATCTCGGTGTCGGTGCCTGCCACGAAGCAGGAAAAGGCTAACACAGGCTTGGTTGTTGAATCTTGCGTCATCCGGCTATCTCCACTGCGTCCGGTGCGCCCAGTGCATCCATTGCATTCACGGCGGCAATCAGCTGATCAACATCCAGCGTTGTGTGCGCGGCGGACAACGTGACCCTTAGCCGTGACGTCCCAACCGGCACCGTCGGCGGCCGGATCGCGGGCACCCACAAGCCCTGTTCGTACAAGCTGGCGGCGGCGCGCATCGCCTCGGCATTGTCGCCTATCAGTATCGGTTGTATCGCTGTTGCGGAAGGCATCAGCTGCCAGCGCGCCAGTTTCAGCCCCTGCTGCAGCCTTGCGATCAATCGCTGCACCTGGATGCGGCGCTGGTGACCTTCATGGCCGCTGATGATATCAATGCTGGTCAACAATGCGTGCGCGAGCGCCGGCGCTGCCGCTGTCGTGTAGATATACGGTCTGGCTTTTTGCACCATCCAGTCAATGACGGTGGCATGCGCGGCAACGAAGGCGCCGCCGACGCCCGCGGCCTTGCTCAGCGTTCCCATATACACGAGGTAAGGCGAACTCAGATGAAAGTGTTCTAGCGCGCCGCGGCCATGTTCGCCCAGCATGCCGAAACCGTGCGCATCATCCACCACCAGCCAGGCCTGGTATTTTTCACACAGCGCCAGCAGTGCCGGCAAGGGCGCAAGATTGCCATCCATACTGAACACGCTGTCAGTGACAACCAGTTTGGTTTCCGCCGTGCTGGTCTGCAGCATCTGCTCCAGCGCGGCAACGTCGCCGTGCGGGTACACGTGCACCTTGGTGCGCGACAGCCGCGCGCCGTCGATCAGCGACGCATGGTTCAGCGCCTCGGAAAATATCTCGGTGCTGCCGCCTGTGCCTGCTGCGCTGTTACCGGCAGCCAATGCGGTAATGACGGCCAGGTTGGCCATGTAACCGGTGCAGAAATACAGCGCGCGTGCCGATTCCAGATGCGGCGACATGAAGTCTGCCAGTTTTTCTTCGAGCTGCGCATGCGCGATGGAATGGCCGCTGATCAGGTGCGACGCACCGCCGCCGGCGCCGTACAGGCGCGCGCCTTCACGCAAGGCTTCCGCCACGGCCGGATGCGAAGCCAGGCCGAGGTAGTCGTTGCTGCAAAAAGCCAGCATCGGTTTGCCGTCAACCTGCACGCGTGGCGCGCAGCCGCTTTCAGCAACACGGCGGCGGCGGCGCAGGCTCTTTGCACTCAGCGCATCGAGTTCCGTTTCCAGTTTGTCCAGCAAGGGCATGCTCATGCGATCACCTGTTCAAATACTTTCAGCGTGCGCTGCGCAAGCCCGGCCACTTCTTCATCATCGATAATATAAGGCGGCATCAGGTACACGCTGCGGCCTATTGGACGCAACAGCAATTCATTGTCCAGCGCCGCCGTGAAAAAGCGGCGCGAGAAACTGGATGCCTTGTCCGCATCATCCACGACCGCGTCAAACGCCAGGATCATGCCGCGCTGGCGGAAATGGCTAACCTTGTCATGCGCCGCCAGCGGCGCGAACGCCGTGTTCAGCTTTTGCGCGGTCACGCGGTTGCGGTTCAGTACATCGTCCTGCTCAAAAATATCCAGCGTCGCCAGCGCAGCGCGGCAGGCCAGCGGATTACCCGTATACGAATGCGAATGCAGGAAACCGCGACGGATGTCGGTATCGTAAAAAGCGTGATAGATGCTGTCGCGCGTCATCACCAGCGACAACGGCAGGTAGCCGCCGCTGATGCCCTTGGACAGGCAAACGAAGTCAGGCCAGATATCGGCTTGTTCGCATGCGAAGAAAGTGCCAGTGCGGCCGCAGCCTACTGCAATTTCATCGGCGATCATATGTACCTGGTAACGGTCGCATAAGGCGCGCACCAGTTTCAGGTATTCAGGATCATGCATCGCGATGCCGGTTGCACACTGCACCAACGGCTCAATGATGACAGCGGCAATCTTGCCTTCGCGCTGCTGCAGCATGGCTTCCAGATCGGCTGCAGCATGGCGCGCCACATCGGCGGCGCTTTCTCCCGCCTGCGCCTGCCGTGCATCCGGGCTAGCGACCACATGCGCCTGCTTCAGTAAAGGCCCGTAGGCATCGCGGAACAGCGCCACATCAGTGACGGCGAGCGCACCGATGGTCTCGCCGTGATAGCTGCCTTTGAGGCAAATGAATTCCTGTTTATCGGTCTGGCCGCCGTTGCGCCATGCGTGAAAGCTCATCTTCAGCGCAATTTCCACCGCCGATGCACCGTCGGATGCATAAAAACAATGTCCGAGCACGCCGCTGGTCAGCGCTGCCAGTTTCTCTGACAGCGTCACAACAGGTTCATGCGTAAAACCGGCCAGCATCGCGTGTTCAAGCTTGTCCAGCTGGTCTTTCAATGCGGCGTTAATGCGCGGATTGGCATGGCCAAACAGGTTGACCCACCAAGAACTTATGGCATCCAGATAGCGCTTGCCGTCCATATCGTACAGCCAGGCGCCGCGGCCATGGCTGACCGGGATCAGCGGCATGCTCTCATGATGCTGCATCTGGGTACACGGATGCCAGACACTGCTCAGGCTGCGTGCTACCCAATCATTTCTTTTATTTGATTCCAAACCTACTCCAGACTCTCTTCGCATGCTGACAAATACTCCTCGGCGTGCGGTAAAACTCGGTGCGCACATGCATCCGCAACGGTAAACAGTATTACAACAACCAGCTGGGCTTGCGTTTTTCCAGGAAGGAGCGGACGCCTTCCCTGCCCTCTTCCGACGCGCGGATAACTGCGATGCCTTCGACGGTAGACGCGATCAGCTGCGGCGTAATTTCATGGCCACCTACGTCCTGCACCAGTTGCTTGGCCTGCTTGACCGCATTCGGACTATTGCCGGCCAAGGCCTTGACGATTTCGGCAACCTTGTCGTCCAGACCCTCGGCACTGCTTACTTCCTGCACAAACCCTGTACGCAAGGCTTCCGCTGCAGAAAAGCGTTCCGCCGTCAGAAAATAACGGCGCGCTGCGCTCTCGCCCATCGCCTTGATCACATACGGCGAAATCGTGGCCGGGATCAGGCCCAGCCTGACTTCACTGAGACAGAACGTCACGCTGTCTGCCGCTATCGCAATATCGCAGGCCGCCGCCAGGCCCATGCCGCCGGCATAACAGTCGCCTTGTATCTTGGCAACGACCGGTTTCGGGCAGGTATAGATGACGCGCAGCATTTCCGCCAGCTGGCCGGCATCCGCAAGATTTTCCTCATGCGTATAGTCGGCCATCTTCTTCATCCAGTTCAGGTCCGCGCCTGCACAGAACGCGGGCCCGTTTGCGGCCAGTACAATAACACGAATGGCGGGCGCGTCGCCCAACTCACGAAATGCCTGGCTGATTTCCGCTATCGTGACCTCGTTGAAGGCATTGCGGACTTCAGGCCGGTTTAGTGTGATTGTCGCAATATGGCCTTGCTGAACCACGTCCAGGGTTTGCCAGCTCATAACGCTTCCTTTTGAATATTCATTTGTGTTTTATTTGTATTTTAAATAAGCACATCAACACCGCTGCTTACATCCTGAACACGCCAAACTTCACATCCGGGATCGGCGCATTCAGTGATGCCGACAAACCGAGGCCCAATACCATGCGGGTATCTGCAGGATCGATGACGCCGTCATCCCACAGGCGCGCGCTGGCGTAATAAGGGTGGCCCTGGTGCTCGTATTGGTCCTTGATCGGTTGCTTGAACGCGTTTTCTTCTTCTGCTGACCAGCTGCCGCCCTTGCCTTCTATGCCGTCTCGCTTGACGGTTGCCAGCACGCTGGCAGCCTGCTCGCCGCCCATGACGGAGATGCGCGCATTTGGCCACATCCACATGAAGCGCGGTGAATAGGCGCGGCCGCACATGCCGTAGTTGCCAGCGCCGAAGCTGCCGCCGATGATGACGGTAAATTTCGGTACATTGGCCGTTGCTACCGCCGTTACCATCTTGGCGCCGTTGCGGGCGATGCCTTCATTTTCGTATTTGCGGCCGACCATGAAGCCGGTGATGTTTTGCAGGAATACCAGCGGGATCTTGCGCTGGCAGCACAGCTCGATGAAGTGCGCGCCCTTCAGCGCGGATTCAGAAAACAGGATGCCGTTATTGGCGATGATGCCGACCGGCATGCCGTAGATATGCGCAAACCCGCATACCAGCGTAGTGCCGTAGCGCGCCTTGAACTCGTCAAACACACTGCCGTCTACCACGCGTGCAATGACTTCTCGCACATCGAAGGGCTTGCGGGTATCCACGGGGATTACGCCATACAACTCCTGTGCAGGGAACTTGGGTTCCTGTATGTCTTTCAGCACGACCTGCTGCGGCTTTTGCCGGTTCAGGTTGGAGACGATGGTGCGCGCCAGCGACAGCGCGTGCATGTCGTTCTGCGCCAGATGGTCGACCACGCCGGACAAGCGCGTGTGCACATCGCCGCCGCCTAGATCTTCCGCGCTGACGACTTCGCCAGTGGCAGCCTTCACCAGCGGCGGACCGCCGAGAAAAATCGTGCCCTGGTTTTTGACGATGATGGATTCATCGCTCATTGCCGGCACGTAAGCGCCGCCAGCCGTGCAGGAACCCATGACAACCGCGATCTGCGGTATGCCCTTGGCCGACATATTGGCCTGGTTGTAGAAGATGCGGCCGAAGTGGTCACGGTCTGGAAACACGTCGTCCTGGTTCGGCAGGTTGGCGCCACCACTGTCCACCAGATAGATGCAGGGCAGGTTGTTTTGTTCGGCAATTTCCTGCGCGCGCAGATGCTTTTTCACCGTCAGCGGATAGTAGGTGCCGCCCTTGACGGTGGCGTCATTGCACACGATCACGCATTCCTGCCCCGCCACACGGCCTATGCCGGTGATGACGCCGGCCGAAGGCGCGGCATCCGTACCATTCTTTTCCTTATACATGTCGTACGCGGCCAGCTGCGAAAACTCCAGAAAAGGCGTACCGGCATCCAGCAGCATCTGCACGCGGTCGCGTGGCAGCAGCTTGCCGCGTGACAGGTGCTTGTTGCGCGACTCTTCGCCGCCGCCGAGCGCAATCTTTTCTATCTTTTGCTTCAGGTCATCGACCACCACCTGTATGGCTGCGGCATTGGCCTTGAAGTCTTCGGAGCGGCTGTTCAGTTTGCTGTCTAGTATTGTCATTTTTGTTAACTCTTTTCTGGAAATGTTCCATCCACGTAGTACCACTTGCCGTCTTCCTTCAGGAAACGGCTGACTTCATGCATGCGGTGCGCCCGCCCATCTATTTTGTAACGCGCAATGAATTCCACCGTGGCCTCATCGCCCTGCGGTGTATGCCGCTTCACTTCCAGGCCCAGCCATTTCGCGCCATCCTCATGGACTATCGCATCCAGCGGACGTGTACCAGCATGCCAGCTCGCGCGCAGATAAGCCTCGTCTCCCAGCGTGTAAGCGCTGTAACGCGAGCGCATCAGTTGCTCCGCTGTCGCCGGCAACTCTCCGCCAGTGATAAAACGTCCACAGCATTTGGAAAAATCCTGCGAACCACAGGGGCAAACCTTGATCACAGCCTTGCCCACTACAGCACCAGCCCAGGTAGCGACTGCATATCCTTGAATACGCAGGTGGCTCCCGCCGCCAGTAGCAAGCGCGGATCGGCGATGGCGGCAAAGCCATATACGGTCATGCCAGCGGCAACACCGGCCGCTACGCCGGTAGCCGTATCTTCTATCACTACACAGCGCGCAGGATCCACGCCCATGGTCTGCGCTGCCAAAAGGTACACGTCCGGCGCGGGCTTGGTGCGTGCCACTTCCATGCCGCTGAACATCTTGCCTTCAAAATGCGGCAGCAGGCCGGTGCGACCTAGCGTGATATGCATCTTGGCCCGGTCGGCTCCGGTGGCGACGCAGAATGGCATATTGCTTTCCTGCAGCTGCCGTATCGCATCCGCAATGCCTGGGATGGGCGTAATGCTTTCTGTAAGGCCGCGGTCACGGCGTTTAATAAAATCTGCCATGAAATCCGGCGGCAGCGGCCCGCCTATCTGCGCTTCTATGATGGCGATTTCGTCCCTGACAGATCGGCCCACAAAGGTGTGCATCGTCTCTTCATACGATATCTCCCAGCCCAGCTCATTGAGCAGGTCGGCCAGGATACGGATCGTGATCGGTTCGCTGTCTACCAGCACGCCGTCGCAATCAAATGCGACCAGGTCAAAACGCGGCATATAGTGTCTTTGTTAATCTTACTTTTTATCTTGATGCAAAGGCTCAGGCCAGCGCGCGGCCTATCAGGATTTTCTGAATATCGGACGTACCCTCATAAATCTGGCACACCCTGACATCGCGGTAGATGCGCTCTACCGGAAAGTCGCTGACATAGCCGTAGCCGCCGTGTATCTGTATCGCGTCGGAGCAGATTTTTTCCGCCATCTCGGATGCAAACAGCTTGGCCATTGCCGCTTCTTTCAGGCACGGTTTGCCGGCATCCTTCATGCTGGCGGCATGCCAGATCAGCTGGCGCGCGGCTTCTATCTGGGTCGCCATGTCGGCCAGCCTGAACTGTACCGCCTGGTGTTCAAAGATCGCCTTGCCGAAGCTGGTGCGTTCCTTCGCATAGGCCAGCGCCGCCTCAAACGCGGCGCGCGCCATGCCTACCGATTGCGCGGCGATGCCGATGCGGCCGCCTTCCAGACCCGACAGTGCTATCTTGTAGCCCTGACCCTCTTCACCTATCAGGTTCTGCGCCGGGATGCGGCAGTTTTCAAACAGAATCTGTGCAGTGTCCGACGAATGCTGGCCCAGTTTTTCTTCCAGCCGGGCGACGATATAACCCGGTGTATTGGTCGGCACCCAAAAGGCGCTGATGCCTTTCTTGCCGGCGGCCTTGTCCGTCACCGCCATGACAATCGCCACATCTGCATACTTACCACTGGTAATGAACTGCTTGACGCCGTTGATCACATAATCATCGCCGTCGCGGGTAGCGGTGGTACGCAATGCAGCAGCGTCGCTGCCCACGTGCGGCTCTGTCAGGCAAAACGCACCCAGCATGTCGCCTTTGGCCAGCGGCGCCAGCCACTGCTTTTTCTGCGCATCATTCGCGTACATCATGGCAATGCTGCACACCGGGCAGTTATTGACCGAGATGACGGTGGACGTGCCGCCATCGCCGGCGGCAACTTCTTCCAGCACCAGCGCCAATGACAGGTAATCCATGCCGGCGCCGCCCAGTTCTTCCGGCACGGCCACGCCATATGCGCCCATCTGCGCCAGCTCTTTCAGCTCCTGCTGTGGGAAATGGTGCTCCTTGTCCCAGCGTGCGGCATTGGGAACCAGTCTTTCCTGGGCAAAGGCGCGCACTGCGTCGCGTATCATTTCGTGTTCTGGTGTGAGTAGCATAGTGAGCTTCTAAAAAAAACCTGTGGACGGCTACCAGCTGAGTGCTGAGCCGTCGTAATTGAAAAATTTCCCGGTGTCGCCGGCCTTGCGGCTGGCAAGCGTGCCGCGTATGCCTTCGGCGCTTTCCTGCACCGAGATGTCGGCGCCCTCGCCGCCCATTTCTGTGCGCACCCAGCCTGGGTGAAACGCGACGCAGATTGCGCCCTTGTGGCTGAGCGAGATGTCTTTCAGCACAGAATTCAATGCTGCCTTGCTGGCGCGATACAGCCAGCCGCTAGCGCTTTCGCGCATGCTGATGGCCCCCATGCGTGATGAAATCACCGCCAGCCTGCCGTCCGCACTTTCCACCAGCGGCGCGATGATGGGCAGCAGCCGCATCGCCGCCAGTACATTGGTGTGCATGACCTGGTCAAAATCTGCCTGATCGGGCGTACCCAGTCCGTCCGCGCGCGGGCCATAAACGCCTGCATTCAATATTGCGACGTCGATTTTTTCGTCGTCCAGTTTCCAGCCGAGGCCGGCGCAGTCGTTGAGGGTATTCACATCCAGCGGCAGCGCTTCGCAGCCAAGCCCGCTGAGGCTTTCCAGGTCTTCCGCCTTGCGCGCAGTGGCGATGACGCGCCAGCCGGCGTGCCGGTACTGCCGTGCAAGTTCGTGGCCTATGCCGCGGGAAGCGCCGATGATCAATGCTGTTGGCATGGTTCTGTCTCCGTCCAGTAAAAAATGCAGTATGCCCAATTTCCCGCAACCGAGCATTTCCCCACCATAGGGCAGGGAAATGCTCGGTTACTGGTATTAAGCCAGTTCGATCGCGACTGCTGTCGCTTCACCACCGCCTATGCACAGTGCAGCTACGCCGCGTTTCAGGCCACGCTTTTGCAATGCACCGATCAGTGTCACGATGATGCGCGCGCCGGATGCACCGATAGGATGGCCTAACGCGCAAGCGCCGCCATGCACGTTGATCTTGTCGTGAGGAATACCATGATCTTTCATCGCTGCCATGGGTACGGCGGCAAAGGCTTCATTGATCTCGAACAGATCCACATCGGCGGTTGTCCAGCCCACTTTTTTGTACAGTTTTTCTATCGCGCCTATCGGTGCAGTCGTGAACCAGCCCGGTTCCTGTGCATGCGAAGAATGGCCCAATACGCGGGCGATCACTTTGCTGCCCAGTTCTTTTGCAGTGGATTCACGCATCAGCACCAGTGCTGCAGCGCCGTCATTGATCGACGAAGAAGATGCAGCAGTGATCGTGCCGTCTTTCTTGAATGCAGGCTTCAGCGTAGGGATTTTTTCCAGCTTGGCCTTCAAAGGACCTTCATCCTTGTCGATGACGACGTCACCATTGCGGCCGGATACGGTGACCGGTGCGATTTCCCATTTGAAGGAGCCGTCAGCCGTAGCCGCCTGCGCGCGGCGCACGGACTCCATCGCGAATGCATCCTGGTCTTCACGGCTGAACTCATATTTGGAAGAACAGTCTTCCGCAAAAGTGCCCATGGAGCGGCCTTTGTCGTACGCATCTTCCAGGCCGTCCAGCATCATGTGGTCGAAAATCTGGCCGTGGCCAATACGGTAGCCGCCGCGTGCTTTAGGGATCAGGTAAGGGGCGTTCGTCATCGATTCCATACCGCCTGCGACGATCACGTCGTTGCTATGCGCCGACAGGGCATCGTAGGCCATCATTGTTGCCTTCATTGCGGAGCCGCACATCTTGGACAGCGTCACTGCGCCGGTAGACGTAGGCAGACCGGCCGCCAGTGCTGCCTGGCGCGCAGGCGCCTGGCCCTGGCCAGCCATCAGGCAATTACCGAACAGCACCTCTTCCACCAGCTCAGGCTTGATGCCGGCGCGCTCTACCGCAGCTTTGATCGCTACAGCGCCCAGCTGGCTCGCGGTAACAGTGGAAAAGTCGCCCTGAAATGCGCCCATGGGGGTGCGTGCTGCGCCGACGATAACGATAGAATCACTCATGCTGTTTCTCCAAAAAAGTTCAAAATAAGCGGCAAAAAAAACACGCCGCGTGTTAGTTCAGGCCGGGCAATTACCAACAGCGTCGTACGCTGTCAATGGCTGTCAATGAGTGCAGGCGGCCTGGTTTACAAATCTCATTTGCTGCGGATACGGATACACGTCTTCCACATGTCCATCCAGTATGCGCTGTTTGCGGGTCTGCCAGTAATCCGCAGTCAGCAGGTCCGCATGGTGTTTCATAAAATACTGCCGCACCTTCGTATTTCCCAGCAGGAAGGTGCCGAACTGTTCCGGGAACACGTCGTTCCGGGCAACCGGATACCAGGGCTCGGACGCCATCTCGTCTTCTTCATTGCGCGGTGCCGGTATCACTCTGAAATTACAGTCGGTGATGTATTCGATTTCATCGTAATCGTAAAACACGACGCGGCTATGACGGGTAACGCCGAAATTCTTGTACAGCATGTCGCCAGGAAAAATATTCGCCGCCACCAGTTCCTTGATCGCATTGCCGTATTCGACGATGCCATGCTCCAGTGCCGCATCGTCGTGGTTTTTATCGGCGTCGCCAAGGAAGATGTTCAGCGGTACCATGCGGCGCTCTATGTACAGATGCCGGATGACGATTTCATCGTCATCTTCTTCGACGACCGACGGCGCATAATGTTTGATCTCCGCCAGCAGAGTTTCGGAAAAACGCGCGCGCGGAAAAGCGACATCCGAATACTCCAGCGTGTCGGCCATGCGGCCTACGCGGTCATGGTTTTTCACCAGCAGGTATTTTTCCTTGACCAGCGCCTTCGTGGTTTCTTTCGGAGGAGGAAAGCTGTCCTTGATGACCTTGAACACATACGGGAAAGACGGCAGCGCAAACACCAGCATCACCAGGCCGCGTATGCCAGGCGCCGTATCGATGATGTCTGACGAATATTTCAGATGGTGCAAAAAGTCGCGGTAAAACAGGTTCTTGCCGTGCTTTTGCAAACCCAGCACCGTATAGATTTCGCTGCGCGGTTTTTTCGGCAGGATGCTGCGCAAAAATTGCACATAGGCCGAGGGTACTGCCATGTCTGTCATGAAATAGGCGCGGGTAAACGAGAACAGTACCGCTATCTGTATTTCATCGAACAGCACGGCATCCAGCACCAGCTGTTTTCTGCGGTTGTGCAGGATAGGAATCACGAAAGGATATTCGCGGTTGCCGTTGATGCCTTTGCCTACGATATAGGCGCCCTTGTTGCGGAAAAACAGATTCGCCAGCACCTGTACCTGGTGATTGGGCTCCAGCTTGTCCGCGCCGTAGTTTTCCTGCAGCTTGTGCTCTACCAGCGCAACGTCACGGTCCAGGTCGGCGAACTCGGTCTGTAGCTGGAAATTGGTGACGATGCGTTTCAGCGTGTAGTTGAAACCATCCTTGGCAGGGTAGTACACGCGGTAAGTCGGCGCGGTGTCATTATTTTCTATGTACTCGGTCGATACCGCCGGGCGCACAAAAATAAAGTCGTTGTGAAAGTAATTCCGGTGCAGCATCTTGGTGCACACGGTATTGAAAAAAGTTTCTGCCAGCTCAGGCTGCAGATGGTCAATCAGCAAACCCATGTAGTGCAGCTTGACTTCGCGCCATACATCATCGCTGAGGTCGGCAGGTTCATACTCGTCTTCCAGCGCCTGCACGCATTCTTTGACGCGTGTGTCGTAGAAGCCGATGCGCTCACGCGCCGCGATCTGCGCCGCCTGCCAGTCGCCCGCTTCAAAATGCAGCTTGGCCCGCTGGCTGGAAGCGCGGAACAGCCGGTAATGCTTGTCGAAGCCGTCCATGATCGTGCGCGCAATATCGAATGCGATCTGCGACGACAATAACTTGGGAAAGGCGACGTGGCTCATGGAGGTGACGTAGACTCAGTTCAGCGCAAACTGCGTTTTCCAGGTCTGCAGCTTGGCCTGGTCCACGCCTATGCCGCCGCAGACGATCATCAAGGGCTTGCGGAAACCGGCCAGCACCGGCAGGTTCTGGTAAGCCACTGCCAGCGTAGCGCCGCATGCAGGTTCCACCAGCATGCGCATATCGTTGGCAAAGCGCAGGCAGGCATCTACCGCCTGCGCATCGCTGACCGTGGCCAAGCGGATGTCATGCTTGCGGGTCCAGTCCAGTGCCTGCTGCGCGACGCGGCGCGCACCCAGGCTGGTGGCGATGCTGGTAATGGCTGGCAGCGTTATCAGCTCGCCTGCCTGCACCGCGGCCGCCAGCGAGGCCGCGCCCTCCGTTTCCACGGCGATCAGCGGCACATGCTGCAAGCCGTTCCTATGCAGACCCTGGACGACGCCGCTCATCAGACCGCCGCCGCCAACTGAACAGACGACAACATCAAAATCAAAGCCGGCGGCCAGCTCGTCTATCATGGTTGCATTGCCATCCCAAATATCCGGATGGTCAAACGGCGGGATATAGATCGCGCCCGGCTGTTCGCACAGACGCAGCGCAAGCAGGTTGGCTTCGTCCCAGACGCTGCCCTCGATAATGACTTCCGCGCCGATTGCGCGTATGTTCTGGCGCACGCTTTCATGAGTAGTCTGCGGCACCACGATGGTGGTGCGCACACCCAGCGCCGCGCCGGCGACCGCTGCGGCAAACCCGGCATTGCCGCCGGAAGGGCATACCAGATGGCTGGCGCCGTTGGCTATCGCGCGCTGGCACAGCACACCTATGCCGCGCAGTTTGAAAGAGCCCGAGGCTTGTGTGTTTTCTAGCTTCAGCCAGACTTTTTTGTCTAACTGAGCCGACAGGCTGCGGTGCTCCAGCAGCGGTGTAATGCTATGCAGATGCGTCATGCGTTTTCATTCCCTCCAGGCCCGAAACAATACACTGCCGCTCGTATGCAAAAACCGATGGCGGACGGCAGCGTAAAACCCAAGTTTACTTGGTCTCGGCAAACAATTCACGGCCTATCAGCATGCGGCGGATCTCGCTGGTGCCAGCGCCGATTTCGTACAGCTTGGCATCGCGCCACAAGCGGCCGACCGGGTATTCATTGATATAGCCGTTGCCGCCCAGTGTCTGGATCGCCTCGCCGGCCATCCAAGTGGCTTTCTCTGCCGAATACAGGATAGCGCCGGCAGCATCCTTGCGGATTGCGCGGATTGCTTCCGGGTTTTTCGCGCGGTCGCAGGCTTGGCCCACCGCATACACATAGGCTTTGCAAGCCATCATCGTGGAATACATGTCAGCGATCTTGCCCTGCATCAGCTGGAATTCACCTATCGGCTGGCCGAACTGCTTGCGCTCATGGATATATGGCACGACCACGTCCATGCAA
The DNA here is from genome assembly GCA_043726505.1 of Undibacterium sp. Classification (GTDB taxonomy): domain Bacteria; phylum Pseudomonadota; class Gammaproteobacteria; order Burkholderiales; family Burkholderiaceae_D; genus Undibacterium. The sequence continues at coordinate 20,373 of JAYSKH010000360.1, forward strand.
GCCTGCATGATGCCCAGAGGGCCGCCGGACAATACCGTGCGCTCAAAATCCAGGCCGGACATCAGCACATTGACGCCCTTGCCCAGCCCACCCAGCACGTTCTCCGCTGGTACCACACAATCCTGGAACACCAGCTCGCCGGTATGCGAACCGCGCATGCCGAGCTTGTCCAGTTTTTGCGCAATGCTGAAACCCTTGAAACCTTTTTCGATCAGGAAAGCAGTCATGCCGCGCGGGCCTGCTTCCAAGTCGTTTTTGGCATACACGACCAGAGTATCTGCGTCAGGACCGTTGGTAATCCACATCTTGGTGCCGTT
>JAYSKH010000361.1:0-6167 GCA_043726505.1 Undibacterium sp.
GTTCCGGCGTTACGTAAGCCAGCGATTTGGTCGAGAAAAACACACGCACCTTGGGCATCAATAATGATTTACTTGGCTGCTGTTCCACGACCACGCCCAGCTTGCCGGAGGCCAGCCTGACCAGTGTGCCTACTGGATAGATGCCTATGCTTTTGACAAAGGCCTGAAAGACGGATTCATCAAAATGGCTCTTGCTCCACTCCGCCATTTTTTTCACTGATTCTGCTGGGCACCAGCCCTGCTTATAAGGCCGGTTGGAGGTAATGGCATCGTACACGTCACACACCGCACCCATGCGCGCATACAGGCTGATCTGCTCTCCGGCCAGGCGGTCCGGGTAGCCGCTACCATCCATTTTTTCATGATGGTGCAGGCAGACGTCGAGTGCTATTTCTCCTACTCCCTTGGCTTCCAGCAGCATCTTGTAGCCGGCGGCAGGGTGTTCCTTGACGGACACGAATTCGTCATCGGTCAATTTGCCTGGCTTGTTCAATATGCCGGACGGCACGGCCATCTTGCCGATATCATGCAGCAGACCCGCAAATCCGGCCTCGCGGGTTTTTTCGTCATCCAGCTTCAGTTGGCGTGCCAGCGCAATCATTAATGCGGCAACTGCGACTGAGTGCATATACGTGTAGTCGTCGGCGGTTTTCAGCCTGGCCAGCCCTATCAGCGCGCCGGGGTTGCGCATCACGGAAGATGCGATTTCCTCCACCAGCCCCATTGCGGCTTCTGAATTGACGGCCTTGCCCATGCGCGCTTCGGAGAACATGGACAGCAGCGCCTGCTTGGATTTGCCAACTATCTTGGCCGCGCGGCCCAACTCCTCGTCCATCGAAACCTGAGGCACATGATTGTGCGCTGACGCAGCAGCGGCAGTAGATGGGGGAGTAGGTATTTCAGCTTCGGCTACAGGTGCCTTCACTGTTTCTTTTGCGTCGTCCCGAGACAGCACGTCCAGGCCTTTGCTGGTGTCTATCCAGGCCTGCTGTATCTTGCTCTTCCTGATTTTTTCCAGTACCGACGGATCTTCCATCAGCAGTGATTTTTGCCAGATTGGCGTGTCCAGCCAGGAACCGCATAGTTCCTGGATATACATACCGATTCTTAATTGGGCGACGTCGATTTTTTTTAGCATATTCCGATCTTCTTCCGGGCGCCTGGGGGAGGAGAACAAAAAAAGCCTGAGCGGCGGTTTTCCTGATTTTGATTTTACAACGGCAGCGCCGCATTGGGAAAAAAGACAGGCAAGCTGCAAAGTTGGCATGCGCTAGCAGTATCCGTCGGAAAGCCTTGATTACAAACATGTTTGCGCGTGACGTAGACAAAAAACAGGCGTGGCTGCCTTGCACTATTTAACAAAGCGAGCAACACCTGAAGCGTGGAAAAGCCTTTTCTGATGAATATTATCAAAATTGCAGTATTCCATTTTGTTGAATAGATAAATGCGATTGGAGATTATTGTTAATATTTTTGATCAGAGTAGGATTCATATCAGGCGACGGGCAAAAGACGCTGACGCCTGTCAGACCAAACCGAATCTCACTTTTAAAGGAATTATCATGAAAGCAGCAATCATCCTGTTGTCCGATCCAAAATCCGGTGGCGAAGAAGCTCTGGGCCGTACCTTTAACGGCCTGGCCGCTGCTTACGATTTCAAGCAACGTGCTATTGACGTGGCAATCTACTTCCAGGGTACGGGCACACGCTGGACCGCTGAAGTCAGCAAACCGGAACATCCCCTGCACGCATTGTTTAAAGCGGTTGAAGACAAAGTTGCCGGCGTTTCCTGCGGCTGTGCCGATGTTTTCGGTGCGCGTGAAGATGCCGTCAAAAATGGTTTTGACCTGGTGACAGACAATAGCGTGCCAGGCACGTCCGGTCTGCCCAGCCTGGGCCAACTGGCGGTGGATGGTTACACCGTCATGACTTTCTAAAGAGTGACCCGTGCCGTGCCCGGACTACGCTGGAGCGTATTGAGGAGTAACGTAGTCCGGCTGCGGCCACAAGGAGGGCATCATGAACACAGCATTTGAATTCCACGCGGGCGAGAGGCTGATCCAGAGTTTGGCTGGGGAATCGGCTGTAGCCGAGCGTAACGGCACGATGATCGCCAACATGGTCATCGCGGGCGCGCGCGGCTTCATAGAAAAGCAGTTCATGGTGTTGCTGGGCAGTGTCGATGCGCATGGACGCCCGTGGGCCTCGGTTATATATGGCACTCCCGGTTTCTCGCGAACATTGGACGGTACATCCATCCTGATGGATGCGCCTGCGGCTGCGCGTGATCCGCTGGACCCGGTGTGGAGCAACATCGCCGTAGGTTCCGCGATTGGCATGCTCTTTATTGAACTGAGTACCCGCCGCCGCTACCGCATCAACGGCAGCGTGAAAAAAATGAATGACAGAGGCCTTGTTGTCGATATCGATGAGGCATATCCCAACTGTCCCAAATACATACAACGGCGCCAGCTGAGTGCGCTGGAAGCCGCTGGCGATGCGCTTAGTAATGTAACTAATAATGTAATTAATAATGTAGTTACCGAGGCAGGCGCCAGCGTGCAAAGAGGAAATGTACTGAGTGAAGATGCCCGCCGCTTGCTGCAACAGGCCGATACGCTGTTTGTCGCCAGCGCGCATCCGCAGCACGGTGCCGACATATCACACCGGGGCGGCAATCCGGGATTCATCCAGGTGCTGGATAACGGTACGCTGAGGATTCCTGATTACCACGGCAACAGCATGTTCAACACGCTGGGCAATATGCAAGCTTATCCGCTTTCCGGCCTACTGGTCCAGGATTTTTCACACAACAGAGTGTTGCAGCTGACCGGCGAAGCAACGGTACGCTGGGACATTGAAGATGCCGGCGGCGCCACCGGTGGAACCGGGCGCTACTGGGATTTCCAGATAAAGGAATGGATATTGCGGCCAGTGCCGCAGAGGCTGGAATGGCAGTACGTAGATGCATCGCCGTTTAATCCGATCACCGGAGGAAGTGAGGAAGTTTTACCATGAATCATTTTATTTCAGACATTATCCGTCACGGCGATACGGTAAAAGAATTTCGCATCCGCAGGCAAGACGGCGCTGCGATGCCGGCATGGACTGCCGGCGCGCATTTACAGCTTACATTTACGCTGGCCGATGGCAGTGAGGCAGAGCGGCATTATTCGTTGCTGGGCCAGCCGCAGGCAGGCGGGGAGTACCGTATTGCCGTATTGCTGGACCCGGATGGAAAGGGGGGCTCGCGCCACCTGCATGCGCAAATACAGCTCGGCGACGGCGTCACGATGGGTGGCCCCTATAACACGTTTCCGTTGGCGCCCGGGGCAGGCTGCGCGATCCTTATCGCCGGTGGCATAGGTGTGACACCACTGCTGTCGATGGCGCATGAACTGGCGCGTTCGGGCAGGGCTGTAAAATTTCACTACATTGCCCGCAGCGAAGAGCGGCTGGTGCTGCTGGACGAGATCAAGGCAATTCCTGGAGCACTGATTTTCGTCCATCTGAGCGGGCAGGGCGGACGCCCGGATCTTGCGTCAATCACCGGCGCCTATGCGAAAGACGCTGCCATCTACGCGTGCGGTCCGGTAGGGCTATTGCAGGAGATCAGCAGCACCGCGGCTTTGCAAGGCTGGCCACAGTCTTCTGTGCATGTGGAAAGTTTCGGTGGCCGCAACGATGCTGCCGACGGGCCGCTGGAAGTGCATCTCGCGCAATCCGGGTTGACGATACAGGCGCTACCCGTTACATCGCTGCTGGATGCATTATTGGAGGCCGGCGCCTTCATGTCCTTCGATTGCAATCGCGGTGAATGCGGCAGCTGCTTTACGCAAGTGCTGGAAGGAACTCCGCTGCATCGCGATGTCTGCCTGACGGAACCGCAGCGCGCAATCGGCATGTGTCCGTGCGTATCCTGGGCCGGCGGGAATCGCCTCGTACTGGATATATAGAACTCACCCCATCTGTTCAAAAAAGGGTGTGGGTGTTCCGCGTCCACACCCTCCCTTCCTGTCCTACTTCCTGCTTGTCATCCTATTCCGACAAATTGCTTGTCCTGCCGCTGATGGGTTTGGCTTGCGTGCGCTTTTAAAATATTGCCATGCGGTTCACGCCGCAGCCGGATGCGTTGTGTTTATGGTTTTTCGTCCCCATGTATTTACCATTCAGCATCGCATGCTGCATCACAATAATAGTAAAACCTGCGCTGGACTTTCGTAGCCCGGGTCGAAAAAAGCGGCGTCCGGCAGTATCTTTTTTCACAGCATGCCGTCCGTCATGGAGTGCATTGGCCATTCTTTCGGCTTCATCGGTTACGGGAAGTTCTTCAACAAAAGCTGCAAATTTTTGTGTGGGGCGCGCTTCTGGTGCATCTCTGTTTCAGAGTGTGTGCAGCTTTTTTTTATAAATTATCTGATTTGCGCAGAATACTTGGACACAATTACGCGGAAAAAACCATGAGTCAACAAAACGGCAACAGTGCGCAATTCCTTTCCATCGGCGTTCCTGGCCTGGACAAAGTGCTGACCGGCGGTCTTACCAGCGACCGCCTTTATCTGGTGGAAGGCGAGCCCGGCACCGGCAAGACTACGCTGGCGCTGCAATTTCTGAACGAAGGGGTCAGGCAGGGCGAATCTGTTGTGTACATTACGCTGGCGGAGACTTCGATAGAACTGGAGGCCGTGGCACAATCCCACGGCTGGAGTATGGAAGGCATTCATATCGAGGAAATTATCCCCGATGAAGGCATCCTCGACCCAGAGCAGCAGTACACGATTTTCCACGCGGCCGAGATTGAGCTGGGCACGACCACGCAACGCATCCTGGAAGTGATCGACAAGCGCAAGCCCAGCCGCGTCATTATTGATTCGCTGTCCGAGCTGCAACTGCTGGCCGAAAGCCCGTTGCGCTACCGCCGGCAAATACTGGCGCTGAAGCAGTTCCTGTCCAGCCGTTCCTGCACCACCATCCTGCTGGACGACCGTACGGCGCTCAGCAGCGACCTGCAGGTACGCAGCGTGGCCCATGGCGTAATTACGCTGGAGCTGCTGGACCAGGCCTACGGCAGCGAACGGCGCCGTCTGCGTGTCGTCAAATACCGTGGCATTGCGTTCCGTGGCGGCAACCATGATTACAAGATACAGCTCGGTGGCCTGCGCGTGTTCCCGCGCCTGGTGGCTGCGGATTCTCGCGTGACGACCACCAGGCGCCAGCTTTCCAGCGGCATACCGAAGCTGGACGAGCTGATAGGCGGCGGCCTGGAAGAGGGCATGAGCACGCTGATATCCGGTCCGCCGGGTGCCGGTAAATCCACGCTGGCGTCGCAGTTCGTTTATGCAGCCACGCAGCGCGGCGAAAAATGCGCAATGTTCCTGTTTGAAGAGGCGCGTAATAATCTGCTGAACCGCTCTGCTGGGGTGGGGCTGGACCTGTCCGGCGCAATTGACAAGGGGCTGCTGACGATACAGCAGATTGATCCAGCAGAATTATCGCCCGGTGAATTTACTCAGGCTGTCATTGCTTCGGTGGAGAGTGATGCCAAGATAGTTGTCATCGACAGCCTGAACGGTTATATGAATGCAGTGCCGGACGAGCGCTTCCTGACTACCTACCTGCACGAAGTACTGACCTACCTGGGGCAAAGGGGCGTGGTTGCCATTGTGGTCGGCGTCCAGCAGGGCATGGTCGGTAGCACGATGACCACAGCTGCCGACGCCAGCTATATTGCCGACAATATGATCATGCTGCGCTACTTTGAAGCCGAGGGAGAAGTGAGACAGGCTATTTCGGTGTTCAAGAAACGTGGCAGCCGGCATGAGCGCACGATACGCGGTTTCTGCATAGGGCGGAACGGTGTAGAGGTTGGCGATACGCTGAAGAATTTCCACGGCGTGCTGACCGGCGTGCCCACTTATCATGGAGCCGGCACCGGACCGTCTCAGCAAGCGCTACCGCTGGGACGGTTGCCATAGCTTCCGCCGTGGACATCGCCGGCACGCGTGGAGAAAAGGGTGAACCTGATTTCGTGGAAAATCGCATACTCATTTTTGCGCCGACCGGGCGGGATGGATCGCTGACTGCCAGAGTACTGACAGGGGCCGGTGTCGCATGTTGCATCTGCGCTTCTCCATGGGACGTTTCGCAGCAGCTGGAGCAGGGCGTCG
>JAYSKH010000362.1:0-20379 GCA_043726505.1 Undibacterium sp.
TCCCTATAGTTGCTAATTCCCGTAAACTATCCGCTAGGGCTTTCCGTTTTCCATGCTGTTGTGTTCGCAAAATTAATTGCACTCTATTTTCTGGATCACATCCAATCTGCTGAAGCCGGCTTTGTCCAGCGGCCAGCTGAAATGCATCGGTGCGACCACTTACACCGAATACCGTGGCGTCTTCGAAAAAGACCACGCGTTGTCACGCCGCTTCCAGAAGATCGACGTCAACGAACCGACGGTAGAGCAGACAGTGCAGATCCTGCGCGGCCTGAAATCGCGTTTTGAAGAGCATCACAACGTCAAGTACTCTGCTTCGGCATTGACAACGGCGGCTGAACTGTCGGCACGCTTCATCAACGACCGCCATCTGCCTGACAAGGCGATTGACGTCATCGACGAAGCCGGTGCTGCACAGCGCATCCTGCCGAAGTCCAAGCAGAAGAAGACGATTGGCAAGGCTGATATCGAGGACATCATCGCGAAGATCGCGCGTATTCCGCCGCAAACTGTCAACCAGGATGACCGTTCGAAGTTGCAGACCATAGACCGCGACCTGAAAAATGTCGTGTTCGGCCAGGAACCTGCGATCGAAGCACTGTCGTCCGCCATCAAGATGGCGCGTGCCGGTCTGGGCAAGACAGACAAGCCTATCGGCTCTTTCCTGTTCTCCGGTCCTACCGGTGTGGGCAAGACCGAAGTGGCCAAGCAGCTTGCATTTACGCTGGGTATCGAGCTGATCCGTTTCGACATGTCTGAATACATGGAACGCCATGCAGTCAGCCGTCTGATCGGTGCGCCGCCGGGTTATGTCGGTTTCGACCAGGGTGGTTTGCTGACCGAAGCGATTACCAAGAAGCCGCATGCAGTGCTGCTGCTGGATGAGATAGAAAAAGCCCATCCGGACGTATTCAACATCCTGCTGCAGGTGATGGACCATGGCACGCTGACCGATAATAACGGCCGCAAGGCGGACTTCCGCAATGTGATCATTATCATGACGACCAATGCCGGCGCAGAAAGCCTGCAGAAACGTTCGATAGGCTTTAACGACAGCAAGGAAGCCGGCGATGAAATGGCTGATATCAAGCGTATGTTCACGCCTGAGTTCCGCAACCGCCTGGATGCCATCATCAGCTTCCGCGCGCTGGATGAAGAGATTATCCTGCGTGTGGTCGATAAGTTCCTGATGCAGCTGGAAGAGCAATTGCACGAGAAAAAAGTGGAAGCCAATTTCACTGAAAACTTGCGCAAGTTCCTGGGCAAAAAAGGTTTCGATCCGCTGATGGGCGCGCGCCCTATGGCCCGCCTGATCCAGGATATGATCAGGAAGGCGCTGGCAGACGAACTGCTGTTTGGCAAGCTGGTCACCGGTGGTAAAGTAACTGTTGATCTGGACGACAAGGATCAGGTCAAGCTGGAGTTCTCCGAAGGCGACAATAATTCAGCGCCGCCGGAAGCTTCGCAAGAGGTTGCCGAGGCCGAATAAGGTCTTGCAGTAAAAAAGCCCGGACGCGTCCGGGCTTTTTGTTTTTGAGACTGTAGAAAAAGAAGCACAACCCGAATTCGGACTCCCGCATCCGGGCTGGTTTTTTATCTGCGTTACAGGCTCAATGCTTGCCAGTGCTACCGAAACCGCCCGCGCCGCGTTCGCTGGTATCAAAATCTTCGACGACATTAAAACCTACCTGCAGCACCGGCACGATGATCATCTGCGCCAGTCTTTCCATCGGCGCCAATACAAATGCCGAGTGGCCGCGGTTCCATGTAGAGATCTTCAGTTCGCCCTGGTAGTCGGAATCGATCAGCCCTACCAGATTACCCAGTACGATACCGTTCTTGTGGCCCATGCCGCTGCGCGGCAGCAGCATTGCTGCGTAGCCTGGGTCGCCGATATGGATCGCCAGGCCGGTGGGCACCAGCACGGTTTCGCCCGGCTGTATGGTGATGGCTTCGGTGATGCAGGCGCGCAGATCGAGGCCGGCGCTGCCTGGCGTGCCGTAAGCCGGCAACAGTTCTTTCATGCGTGGATCGAGGATTTTGAGGTCGATATTTTTCATTGATGCCTGGTCTGTCTAAGTGTTTATAGGTTGGTTAATCAGGGTGATTAATTCGGAGCCGGCAGCGAGAAGGTCTGCGCCAGCAATTCGTAGGACCTGAGCCGCGCGGCATAGCTGCCGGCAACGGTCAGCACGATGATTTCGTCGGCGCCAAACTGCTGCTGCAGCGCCAGCATCCTTTCGGACACCTGTTCCGGCGTGCCGATGATGCTGCGCGGCCTTTCGCGCTCGATGATCATGCGGTCGCGTTCACTGAACCCGGCAGCATCGATGTGGCCGGCGCGCGGGATGGGCGCGTTGACGCCGTAAGCCATCTGCAGGCGGCGCATATCGACTGCCAGTGCCAGTTCCTGCGCTTCTTGTTCCGTATCCGCGCAGATGACAAAGGCAGCCACTGCGGAATAGGGCGCCGCTTCCAGCGACGTGTTGAAGCGGTCGCGGTATTCCTGTGCGATGTAATGGCCGTTATGTGCGTTGATGAAGTGCGCAAACGCAAAGCGTATGCCCAGCTGTGCCGCCAGGTTGCCGCCAAAATCGCTGGAGCCCAGCATCCAGATTTGCGGCACGGTGTCTACCTGCGGCTGCAATGCCACACCGTGTGCTGGATGGCCGGCCGGTAGCGTGCCGTGCAGATGCCAGATCAGTTCCTGCACCTGCTGCGGAAATAGCTCGCCGCGGTTATACGCGCCGGCTGCTACTGCCTGTGCGGTTTTCTGGTCGCCGCCCGGCGCGCGGCCTACGCCGAGGTCAATGCGGTTTGGATACAGCGCTTCCAGCATGCGGAACTGTTCTGCTACCTTGAAAGGGCTGTAATACGGCAGCATCACGCCGCCGGAACCTATGCGTATGTGTTTAGTGGACGCACCTATGCGCGCCAACAGCACTTCCGGCGCGCTATCGCAGACGCCGAACAGGCCATGGTGTTCCGCGCACCAGTAGCGTGTATAACCAAGCTGGTCAGCCAGTTGCGCCAGTTCTATGCTGGCAGCCAGCGCATCGCGCGCAGTGTGGCCTTCTATGACTGGAGACTGGTCCAGCACCGATAATTTAACGGCTGATTTCATGCTTGCTGCCTTTAGGGAGTGGGGCGCTGGAGTGCTGGAGTTGTCTATTGCAGCCGTGCGGCGATTTCGGCCACCAGGCGGCTGGCTAGCGTCTGTTTGTCGGCGCGCGGCAGGCTGGTATGCCCTTGTTCGTCGAACAACACCAGCTCATTGTCGTCCTGGCCGAAAGTATTGTGACCAATGTTGCCCACCAGCAGAGGCACGTTTTTCTTGATGCGCTTGGCAGCGCCATATTCGAGCAGGTTTTCAGATTCGGCGGCAAAGCCCACGCAATAAGGCCGGTTCGGCAGGGCGGCGACAGCGGCCAGGATATCCGGGTTTTGCGCAAATTGCAGTTGCGGCATGTCCTGATCGCCGGTCTTTTTCAGTTTCTGCGTGCTGGCATTGGCCACGCGCCAGTCGGCCACGGCTGCCACCGCCACAAAGATATCCTGCTTTTGCGCGGCCAACGAAGACATCACTGCATCATGCATCTGCTGTGCGGTCTGCACGGCAATGCGGCTGATGCCAAACGGCGCATCCAGCGCAGTCGGCCCGGATACCAGCGTCACTTGCGCGCCTGCTTCACGGGCGGCCTGCGCGATTGCGTATCCCATCTTGCCGGACGACAGATTGGTGATGCCGCGCACCGGGTCTATCGGTTCAAACGTCGGGCCCGCAGTGATCAGCACGTGTTTGCCGGCCAGCAGCTTGGGCTGGAAAGAGCTAATGATTTCGTTCAGCAGTTCATGCGGTTCCAGCATGCGGCCCATGCCGACTTCGCCGCAGGCCTGGTCGCCGGCGGCCGGCCCCAGCAACTGGATGCCGTCTTCTTTCAATTGCCTGATATTTCTCTGTGTGGCCGGGTTTTGCCACATCTCCACGTTCATCGCGGGGGCGATCATCAGCGGCATGCCAAGCGGGCGCGCCACGCACAGCGTGGACAGCAGGTCGTCGCAGGCGCCATGCGCCAGCTTGAAGATGAAATCGGTGCTGCACGGGACTATGACGATGGCGTCTGCATCACGGGTCAGGTCAATGTGCGGCATGTTGTTATGGATGCGCGCATCCCACTGGTCGGTATAGACCGTATTGCCAGACAGCGCCTGCATTGTCACCGGCGTGATGAACTGCGTGGCGGCCTGCGTCATGACGACCTGCACACTGGCGCCTGCCTTGCCGAGCGCGCGTGTCAGTTCCGCCGCCTTGTAGCAGGCAACGCCGCCGGTCAAACCGAGAACAATCTTTTTACCCGCAAGCTTCATGGTCCGCTCCTCAGCCTTGTTGCCGTATTCTGTTACCTGAATTGTACTTCTTTGCCTATTTCCGCACGCGGCGCAGCTCATCCAGGATGAACAGCACAGCGCCTACGCTGATGGCGGCATCTGCTACGTTGAAGGCGGCAAAGTGATACTGCTCTTTGTAATGGAAATCCAGGAAATCGATGACATGGCCGTACAGCAGCCGGTCGATGACATTACCGAGCGCGCCGCCCATGATCAGCGCCAGCGCCCAGCAGAACAGCCGCTGTCCGGCGTGCTTTTTGAGCAGGTAGACAATAAACAGCGCCGCGCCTATGCCGATGGCGGTAAACAGGTAGCGCTGCCAGCCGGATGCCTGCCCCAGAAAGCTGAATGCCGCACCGGGGTTATGCCACAGAGTCAGGTTGAAAAAAGAAGTCACCGGCAGGGTCTCACCGAGCACAAACAGCTTGGCAATCGTGATCTTGGTCAACTGGTCCAGCAGGATGACGATAGCCGCGACGCCCAGCCATGGGCCCAAGGAAGAACCTGAGGAGCCCGACGGTACAAAAGACGGTTTGGAAGGGGCGGCAGAGCGTTTTTTGGTTGCCATATTCAGCGGTAGTTAATTCAGAGTTAATCGGCATGCATGGATGCAAGTGCCCGGATCTTCCCGGTGAGGGGCAAAGCCGGGCACAGCGCTGATGGGCTCCGGCCTGCCGGAGCCCATCAGTATCAGGCAAAATGGCGTTTTTCGCCTGCACCGAACAGGTTGCTGACGCAGCGGCCACACAGGCCGGCATGGTCGGCATGGCTGCCGACGTCTGCGCGGTAGTGCCAGCAGCGCTCGCATTTTGCATAAGTAGATGGCGTGACGACGATGGCTTCTTCTGCCTCGCTGCTGACCTTTTCCACCGCAGCTGCAGACGTGATGAAGATGAAGCGCAGGTCATCGCCAAAACCGTTCAGCAAATCGTATTTCGCGCCGCTGGCCTTGACCAGCACTTGCGCTTGCAAGGACGCGCCTATACCGCCGGCAACGCGCACTTCTTCCAATTGCTTGGTGACTTCCGCGCGGATGTCGCGCAACGCCGCAAACTTGGCCAGCAAGGCCTCAGCGCCGTCGATTTCCGGCAATGCGTAGTAGATTTGCGTGAAGATGGTTTCATCGCTGCCGGCAAATTCTTCCTTGCTTGCAAATGACGCCCATGCTTCTTCTGCCGTGAAGGACAGGATAGGCGCCATCACGCGCAGCAATGCCTGCGTGATATGCCAGATCGCCGTCTGTGCAGAGCGCCGCGCCGCGGAAGTGGTGCCGCTGGTGTACAGACGGTCCTTCAGGATATCTAGATAGAAGCCGCCCAGGTCTTCCGAGCAGAACGACTGCAGCTTGGACACTACCGGATGGTATTCAAACACCGTGTAATGCGCGAGGATGTCCTTTTGCAGCACGGCCATATTCGCGATTGCATAGCGGTCGATTTCCAGCAGATCAGTCAGCGGTACTGCATCCGTAGCTGGATTGAAGTCAGACGTGTTGGCCAGCAGGAAGCGCAGCGTATTGCGGATGCGGCGATACGATTCGGTCACACGCTTCAGGATCTCGTCGGAGATCGACAGTTCGCCGGAATAGTCAGTCGAGGCCACCCACAGGCGCAGGATGTCCGCGCCCAGCGTATCGGACACCTTCTGCGGCGCCACGACGTTGCCCTTGGACTTGGACATTTTCTTGCCTTCGCCGTCCACGACGAAGCCGTGCGTCAGCAGCGCCTTATAAGGCGCGCAGCCGTTCAGCATCGACGATGTCAGCAGTGACGAATGGAACCAGCCGCGATGCTGGTCCGAGCCCTCCAGATACAGGTCCGCAGGGAAGTGCGACTGTTCCTTGTGCGAGCCGCGCAGTACCGTCTGGTGCGTGGTGCCGGAGTCGAACCACACGTCCAGCGTGTCGCGGTTCTTCACATACATGTCCGCATCCGCGCCGAGGAACTCCTTGATATCCAGCTGTTGCCAGGCTTCGATACCGTCTTTTTCTATGCGTACTGCAATCTGTTCCAGCAACTCTGCGGTACGTGGATGCAGCTGGCCGGTTTCCTTGTGCAGGAAAAAGGCCATCGGCACGCCCCACTGGCGCTGGCGCGACAGTGTCCAGTCTGGCCGGTTGGCGATCATGCCATGCAGGCGCGCCTGGCCCCAGGCCGGGAAGAAGGCAGTTTCACCGATGCTGCGCAATGCAGTTTCACGCAGGCTGGCGCCGCCGTCTTTTGGCGTATTGTCCATGCTGGCGAACCACTGCGACGTAGCGCGATAGATGATAGGCGTCTTATGACGCCAGCAATGCATGTAGCTATGGTCAAACATCACCAGGTTGAACAGCGCACCGGCTTCTTCCAGCTTGCCGCAGATAGGCTTGGAGGCGTCCCAGATATTCATGCCGGCAAAGAAAGGCAACCACGATGCATAACGGCCATCACCCATTACCGGGTTCAGGATATCGTCATCCTTCATGCCATGCGCTTTGCAGGACTGGAAATCTTCTATGCCGTAAGCAGGCGCGGAGTGCACGATGCCGGTGCCGCTATCCAGCGTCACATAGTCGCCGAGGTAGACCGGAGAATAACGGTCATAGCCTGCGTCCAGCGCTGCAAACGGATGCTTGAAGCGGATGCCGGCCAGGTCTGCGCCCAAAGTGGTGGCGATGACTTTGCCTTCCAGCTTGTATTTCTGCAGGCTGGCTTCTACCAGGTCCTGCGCCAGGATCAGCAGCACGGTTTCGCCATTGCGTTCGGTTTGCACCAGCGCATAGGTGATTTCCGGATGCATGTTCAGCGCCTGATTGGACGGGATCGTCCATGGCGTTGTGGTCCAGATGACGCAGTAGCCCTTGTCGGTCGGCAGCTTGTCCAGCTTGAAGGCCTTGGCGATCTTGTCCTGCTCTGCAAATGGGAAGCCGACGTCGATGGAAGGATCACGTTTGTTTTCGTATTCGACTTCCGCTTCCGCCAGTGCAGATTCGCAGTTGAAGCACCAGTTGACCGGTTTCAGGCCGCGGTACACATAGCCTTTGTCCAGCAGCTTGCCCAAGGCGCGCAGCTCATCCGCTTCATTGCTGAAGTTCATGGTTTTGTACGGGTTGTCCCATTCGCCCAGAACGCCAAGGCGGATGAAGTCGGCCTTCTGGCGTTCGATCTGCTCATTGGCGTAGGCGCGCGCCTTGGCCTGCACTTCTGCAACAGGCAGGTTCTTGCCGTACAGTTTTTCGATCTGGATTTCGATAGGCATGCCGTGGCAATCCCAGCCTGGAACATACTGCGCATCAAAGCCTGCCATGTTGCGGGTTTTGACGACGATGTCTTTCAGGATCTTGTTGACCGCATGGCCGATATGGATGTCGCCGTTGGCATACGGAGGGCCGTCGTGCAGCACAAATTTTGGCCGGTCTTTGGACGCCTTGCGGATGCGCTGATAGATTTTCTTGTCTTGCCATTCCTTGACCCATTTAGGCTCGCGTTTGGCGAGGTCGCCGCGCATAGGGAAAGGCGTTTCGGTCATGTTGACCGGATATTTGCTGACTGCTTTATTCGGCTTGCCGGATTGATTTTCAGACATGGTTTTTCTTCAGTAGGTATTCGTAATATTCGTAATTCGGTGTGCGGCGCTTGGGCAAAATTTAGCCGGGCGCCCGCCTAAAGACGTAGAGACGCAAGTGGTCTTCAAATTCGGTCGGTCGCTGAACTGACCTGCTTGCGGCCCTGTTCATGCGCGGCCTGTGCCTGACCGGCGGCCTTGCCGAAATAGGCTTTTGCCTGTTCCGCATCCCGGTCTATCGCCGTCACGAGCGTTGGCAGGTCGATGAACTTTTCTTCATCGCGCAGTTTTTTCAGGAATTCCACCTGGATCAGCTTGCCGTAGCAATTGCCGCTGTAGTCAAACACGTGCGTTTCCAGCAGTACGCGGCCGCTGTCGTCCACGGTCGGGCGAACGCCCAGGCTCGCGACTGCGGGCAAAGGCTGATCCGCAAGGCCATGTACCTGCACGACAAAGATGCCGGTCAGTGCAGGGCGGTGGTGCGCTATGCGTAGGTTCAGCGTGGGGTAGCCTATTGTGCGGCCCAGCTTCTGGCCATGTACGACGCGCCCGGAGATGCGGTAAGGATGGCCAAGCAAGGCTTCCGCTTCTGCAAAGTCACCATCAGCCAGCGCATTGCGCACGGCCGACGACGAGATGCGTACGCCCTTGTTCTGCACCGCAGGCAAGGTTTCAACTTCAAACCCGTAGCGCTTGCCGGCTTCCACCAGCATGGCGATGTCGCCGGCGCGCTTGGCGCCGTAGCGGAAGTCCTCTCCCACCATCAGCCATTTCACGTGCAGGCCTTCGACCAGTACTTTTTCGATGAAGTCCTGCGGTGACAACGATGCAAAATGGGCATTGAAATGCTCAACGATGACGCGGTCTACGCCGGCCACCGTCAAAGAGGCCAGGTTGTCGCGCAGGTTGGCGATGCGGGTAGGCGCACGGGTCAGGTCGCCGGACATTTGCGCAAAGAAAGCGCGGGGGTGGGGCTCAAAGGTCATTACTGCGGCATCCAGCGACAGGCGTGTTGCCGCTGCGCGCAGTCTGGACAGCAAAACCTGATGCCCCAGATGCACGCCGTCAAAGTTGCCTATCGTCAGCGCACATGGCGCGCGCGAGGCAGCATTGGGAAGTCCGCGAAATACCTTCATATTGTGAGAAGAACCACTGCAAAAACCTTAGATTATAAATGCTTTCGCCCTGGTTTCTGCGCCGGGTATGGCATAGATGCGGATTTGTACAGGATATTCAAGCAATTTCACGCAATTTACCGTGATCGCCGGTCAAATATCCAATATTTCCGATGTTAGTGATGGTGATGCGACCACAGACCGTCAGACGAGGCCATATACGACTCCACGGCGTCTTTCTGGCCGGTGGCATGGCGCATCACTTCACCGCATTTGCAAATGCCCTGATACGGCTGGATATGCGAGCAGGCTGATACTTTTTGCAAGAACACCTGGACTGGCTTGGTGCAGGCCTTGCATTTAAAGGTCAGGATGCGGGCGGGTTTACTGCTCATGGTGTTCCTTGATATCAAAAATATTTGTAACGGTGTTTATTTTGCGCCAAGACGCCATAGCGACGTGATTTCCGCCGCGCGCGCTGTATGCAGCGGATCTTCTGCATCGGCAGCCTTGGGGTGATGAGGGCGTATATCCGATTTGCCCAGCACCTTCAGGCCGGCGGCGTCTATCAGCGCCAGCAGTTCTTCGCGGGAGCGCAGGCCAAGGTGCTCGGCCAGGTCGGACAAAATCAGCCAGCCTTCGCCCTTGGGCTCAAGATGCTCTGCCAGCCCCGCCAGGAAACCGCGCAGCATGCGGCTTTCCGGGTCATACACGGCGTGTTCTATCGGGGAATTCGGTCTGGCCGGCACCCACGGCGGGTTACACACGACCAGCGGCGCGCGGCCTTGTGGAAACAGGTCAGCCTCGACTATCTCTACTTGCTTGTGCAGTCCCAGCCTGTCCAGGTTTTCCTTGGCGCAGGCCAGTGCGCGCGGGTCCTGGTCGGTGGCGACAATGCGTTTGATGCCGCGTTTGGCCAGCACCGCCGCCAGCACGCCGGTGCCGGTGCCGATATCGAAGGCTAACGTGGTGGACGGCAGCGGCGTATCGGCCACCAGTCCTATGTATTCACCCCTGACCGGCGAAAAAACGCCGTAATAAGGATGGATGCGGCCTTCCAGTGCCGGGATTTCCACGCCTTTCTTGCGCCACTCATGTGCGCCTATCAGACCCATCAGTTCCCTCAGCGAGGCGACAAAGGGTTCGCTAACCTTGCCGTAGGCTTCGCTGCAGGCCTGCTGCACATCCGGTGCGCGGCGCAACGGGATACGGAAATCGGCGTCAAAAGGCAGCAGCACCATGGCCAGCGTGCGCGCCCTTTGCGACTGTGCCTGCCGGTGCAGGTGAAAGGCCTCGGTCGGCGACGCCGGTGTCTTGACGGCTTTTTTTGATTTCCCCGGCTTGTGTTCTATGCGGCGTGCTAGCGCCTGCAACAGTTGGCGGGCGTTCTGGAAATCGCCGCGCCATAGCAGCGCCGTACCTTCGCTCGCCAGCCTGTAGGCAGTGTCTGCATTCAACCGGTCGTCGGCGATGATGACTTTTTTAGGCGGCGGCGCGCCATTTTCGGAATGCCAGCGGGCAGAACGGGTCTCGCCGTCTTCGGTCCAGCTAATGACGGGGGTATCGTTCACGGAAGTCCTCTTGGGCTGCGGTCGGTGGGGTGTGCTTGCTTGAATGGCATTGTCAAAACATCGTCACGGGCATATCTGCCCGCTAAACCCGTCAGTTTAACAAAAAACAGCGCGAATCCCCCATTCGGGGGAAATAAGCTGGTAATGAAGGCGGCACCGAAGGCGGCAACGCTCGTTTGCCGGGCTATTCCTTGATGCCCTCGACGCTGAAGGATAGCGTCACCTCGTCGCTGACAAACGGCACATAGCGGCCAACGCCGAAATCGCTGCGCAGTATCTTGGTGTAGCCGTTGGCGCCGCAGGCCTGCTTGAAATAGATAAACATGAAACGGCAGTTGAAATGCGTGATCTCGAAGGTTGCGGGTTTGGTCACGCCGCGGATGGTCAGGTCGCCGTCCACCTGGACCAGTTTGTCGCCATCAAAGCGCATAGCGCTGGATTTGAATGAAATCTGCGGGTATTTGGCGATATCGAAAAAATTATCAGAGCGCAGTATCTTGTTGAAGGTGTCTGACCCGGTGCTGACCGAGCCAGCTTCGATGTTGATGTCGATTGCGCCGGTTTTGGCGGCCATGTCCAGGTCGATGGTGCCGGAGTTATTGTCAAAGCGCCCGCGCTGGTCAGACAGGCCCCAGTGGCGGTATTCAAAGCTGGAGTAGGTATGCTCGGGGTCAATGATGTAGCGGTCGGCCGCGCAGGCCTTGCCTGCAAAGGATGCAGAAAGTGCGGCAGAAAGTGCCAGGACAGTGAGCGAGCTTGATGAAAATGACACGTTTTCCCCGTTTCAGTCGGCGGCATGCCGTGTTTGCCAGCATGCCGCCAGATTACCAGAAAATTCTTCCGGCACAGGTTAATTACGCGTTTAGTCCTTCAGGTTCAAGGGCTTGGGTTCCGTTCAGGGTTTGATGAATTTCAGTGTCATGCGGTCGCTTTCGCCGATGGCCTCGTAGGCTGCCCTGTCCTTATCCTTGTTCAGATAGGTAGGCGGCAACGCCCACACGCCTTTTTCATGATCGGCCTTGTCCTTGGGGTTGGCATTGATTTCTGATTTGGCGGCCAGCTTGAAACCGACGCTTTCTGCAATCTTGATTACATAGGCTTCGTGTACATAGCCGGTGCTGGCTTTTTCGTCCTGTGGTTTTGCCGCAGGCAGGCGATGCTCTTCCACGCCGAATACGCCGCCTTTTTTCAGGCTGTCATACGCGGTCTGAAATACGGATTTGACTTCTGCGTCGCCGCCATCGTCTATCCAGTTATGGATATTACGGAAGGTCAGCACAAAATCTGCGCTGCCCTTGGCGGCATAGTCCTGCTTTGTTGGCGGTTCAAAAATGCCGAGCTGGACCTTGTCGTAGACGGCGGGTGTGGCAGCGAGCTTCTGCTTGAACCTTTCCACAGAGCGGCGCGAATATTCGCTGCTAGCGCCCGGGTCATTCGCGCCTTCAATCAATTTGCCCTGGTCGCGCAGATAGGGAGCCAGGATTTCTGTATACCATCCGCCGCCGGGAGACAGTTCGACCACGGTGGACGTTGGCTTGATGCCGAAAAACGCTAGAGTTTCATAAGGATGGCGGAAGCCGTCGCGTGCTGCATTGGCAGGCGTGCGCTGGCTGCCGGCGATGGCGGCCTTCAGTGCCGGGTCGGGGGCCTCGGCTGCCTGGGCGGTGGCGGCTATTGCACCGGTAATCGTGCAAGCAAGCGTGAATGCCTGTAAAAACTGTCTCATGGTGTCTCCAAAAGAGATGATGGATGTTGATATGTGCCAAAGTGCGGCCTCGCACCTGCGGGGGAGTGTGCGCAGCTTGGACTGCCTGGGCCGGAATTAGTTCGATAACAAGAATCGATTGTACGCGCCGAAAGCGGTTTCTCATTTCCGCCATAAAGCTTTATTATTGTGCGCTTAATATATTTGACCGACGGCCGTCGCCGTAGCCTACTTTCCTCATCATGACAAAACAAAAAACGATCTCCCGCCTTCTTGCCGGGCTTTTTAGTTCCGTGCTGACACTGGCGATAGCCGCCGGACCTGCCCATGCCGCCGGTAATTCCACTGCACCGGCATCCGTGCAAACACAGCCACAAGATCAGGACTTCATTAAATTGAAGGACCGTTTTCTGGCCGCGCTGTGGCATGAAGACCCGGATACCGCAATATGGGCGGGCAAGTTCGATAGCGCAGCTAGCCTGTATGTGCCGGATGCCAAATCGCGCGCGCAGAGGATGGCGTTTGATGATCTGTGGCTGAGCCGCTTCGGCAAGTTCGATGAGACAAAGCTGTCCGTCAACCAGCGCACCGACCTGGCGCTGATCCATAACTATCTCGCTTCCAGCCGCTGGTACCTGACCGATTTCCGCGAGTTTGAATGGAACCCTAGCCAGTACAACGTGGCCGGCGGTTTTGACGTTATCCTGAATACCGAGTACGCGCCGAAAGCGCAGCGATTGCGCAGCCTGATCCAGCGCCTGCAATCTGTTCCTGCTTATTATGACGCCGCGCGTGCCAGCATCAATCGCCCGACCGCAGAGCACACGCATCTGGCAATCAGCCAGAGCGCGGGCGCGCTAGGCGTGTTTGATGAAGTTGAAAAAGCTGCGCAGGCCGAGAAGCTTAGCGCCAAGGATCGCGCGTTGCTGGCGCAGCGGCTGGCGGCTGCGCGCACGGCAGTGCAGGGCTACGTTGCGTGGCTGACGGAACTGGAAAAAAATCTGACGCCGGAAAATTCCCGTTCTTTCCGCATAGGCAAAGCGCTGTATGCAGGCAAGTTTGCTGCCGATATACAGTCAGGTTATACCGCCGAGCAGATGTTTGACCGCGCCGTGAAGGCGAAGGAAGAAGCGCATAAGAACATGGCCAAACTGGCCGACGAGCTGTGGCCCAAGTACATGGCAGGCCAGCAAAAACCGGAAGACCCCGTTAAAAAAATTGCGATGGTGATTTCCAAGCTGTCTGAAAACCATGTGAAGCGCGACGAGGTATTCAATACGATACGCCAGCAGATCCCCGTGCTGCAGGACTGGATACGCGACCATGACCTGGTGGAGCTGGACCGCAAGAAACCGCTGATCGTGCGTGAAACACCGGTCTATGAGCGCGGCGTCAGCGTGGCATCGATAGAGGCGCCGGGCCCTTTCCGTCCGCATGACAATACCTATTACAACGTCACGCCGCTGGATAGCCAGACGCCGGAGCAGGCCGAGAGCACGCTGCGTGAATATAACTACTGGGTCATGCAGATACTCAGCATCCATGAAGGTGTGCCCGGGCATTATGTACAGCTACAGCATGCGAACAAATCGCCTTCGCTGATCAAGAGCCTGTTCGGTAACGGTTCCATGGTCGAGGGCTGGGCGGTGTATAGCGAAAGGATGATGCTGGAATCAGGCTATGGCGGTAACACGCCGGAAATGTGGCTGATGTATTACAAATGGAATCTGCGCACGGTGTGCAACACTATCCTGGATTACAGCGTGCACGTGCTGGGCATGAGCGAGGCGGACGCCAAGGATTTCCTGACGCAGCAGGCATTCCAGACCGAATCTGAAGCAAATGGAAAATGGCTGCGCGTGCAGTATTCGTCGGTGCAGCTGGCCAGCTACTTCAGCGGT
The DNA here is from genome assembly GCA_043726505.1 of Undibacterium sp. Classification (GTDB taxonomy): domain Bacteria; phylum Pseudomonadota; class Gammaproteobacteria; order Burkholderiales; family Burkholderiaceae_D; genus Undibacterium. The sequence continues at coordinate 14,225 of JAYSKH010000362.1, forward strand.
TACAGCGAACTGTATGAATTCAGGGAGCAGCGCAAAAAGGCACTAGGGGACAAGTTTAACCTGAAGCAATTCCACGAGGAATTCCTCAGTTACGGTAGCGCGCCGGTGCACATCATCAAGAGCCTGATGCTGAAGGACTGATCGCCTGAAGGAAAACATTATCTCCGGCGGTGAGTCGGAGATATTTATGGAATGCAGCCGCCTGGTTAACACAGCGGCTGCAGCAGAAGAGCGGAACTCAGGTCGCCGCGCGATTTCCGAAGAACGACGTCGCAAATGATTGCAGCAGATCGCCGACGTTGTTTGAGCCTTCTTCAGGCACCTCGCCGTTTGGCGTCAGGTGGTTGATGACGCCCGGCAGCATGTCTGCCAGATGGCCGGCGGCGCTGTCGTGCGATATGCCGGCAGCGTCTGCCAGTTGTTGCAACTGGCCATTGCCCAGCGCTTGTTTGATCTGGTCTGCGGAGATAGGCAGATTCTGGCCTGTGCCTACCCATGAGCTGACAACTTCACCGAGGCCGGATTGCTGGAAGGTTGCCACCATGCCTTGCAGGCCGCCGCCGCTCTGGCTGTTGGACAGCATGCCTATCGCCGCCTGCATCAACATCATTTTAGGATCGCTGGCCTGGTTCGGGTCCTGGCTGCCGCTGAGCATACCGAGTGCTGTGTCTAAGAGTCCCATGATGTTCCTTTCAGGAGTAGTAAGCCGCAGTGAACTGCGGGTGGGGTAAAACAGGGTGACGCATAAATATGTCCGGGGTATTACCTGTTCCTGCGTTCTATTTACCTACATGCCGCCCCAGGCGGCATTCAGCATGGCGATCGCCGCGAGGCCGGCTGTTTCCGTACGCAGTATGCGCGGCCCCATGGACAGCGCCACTACGCCTTGCCTGATGGCCAGATCTTCTTCGGCCTCCGAAAAACCGCCCTCCGGCCCCACCATCAGCGTCACTGCCTGCGGTGGATGATGGCGTGACCAGTCTGCCAGCGATGTTTCGGCGCGCGGCGTCAGCAAAATTCGCTTATGCATGTCCTGCTGTGCCAGCCACTTGCCCACCTCCGTCAGCGGCGACAAATGCGCCAGCCGGTTGCGCCCGCATTGCTCAGCCGCCGATACGATGATGCCTTGCCAGTGCGCCTGCTTTTTCTCAGCGCGCTCGGCAGACAGCTTTACCACGCAGCGCTGCGCGGCCAGCGGCTGTATGGTGCCCGCGCCGAGTTCTATCGCCTTTTCTATAATCCAGTCCATCTTCGACGCTTCCGGCAGCGCCTGCGCCAGCGTTAGCGCGTACGGCAACTCCGTTTCTTCCGGCAGGAACAGTTTAACTTCGGCCTCTACCTGTTTCTTACCCACATTCGTCAGCGTAGCGACATACGCGCCGCCTTCGCCGTTAAACAGAGTGACACTGTCGCCGGCAGTCTGGCGCAATACAAAAATGTGGTGCGCCGCTTCGTCCGGCAGGCTGATGGTGGCGCCGATGGCGAGTGGGGCAGGGCAATAAAAACGGGGCATAAATAAATCAGGAAAATTCAGGAGACAGGCGGATCTTGCCGACGACGTTCAATAAACCCCATCCTAAGCGTATTGAGACAAGAAAGATACCCGGGCCGGGTTTCTCGCCGTGAATATCTAAAAAGATAATTGCGGGCAAGATTTTGACCGCAACGCGAGCTTGTTTGCAGCTTGAAATAGCGCTATAAGGCAAATGATATAAAAGCAGCAATTGTAATATACAGGCCATGCTCTGGTAAAATAATGGGCTTTGCAGGATGCCGTATGCAGTAGTGCGCGCAGTATGCCTATTAGTTGCCTGTCCTGCCTTGCTTCATTATCAAGTTTTCGCACATTATCCGGACCACCGACCGCTATGACTTCTTCTCTCCAGCCAGCAACAACGACCAAAATGGCCAATGCAATCCGTGCATTGGCAATGGATGCAGTACAAAAGGCCAATTCCGGTCATCCCGGCATGCCGATGGGGATGGCGGATATTGCTGTTGCTCTGTGGACAGAACACTACAACCATAATCCGGCGAATCCGAAGTGGATCAATCGCGACCGCTTCGTGTTGTCCAACGGCCACGGTTCCATGCTGCATTACGCGCTGCTGCACCTGACAGGTTACGACCTGAGCATGGATGAGCTGCGTAATTTCCGTCAGCTGCATTCGAAGACGCCAGGCCACCCGGAAGTGCATATCACGCCGGGCATAGAAACGACGACCGGCCCGCTGGGGCAGGGCATCACCAATGCGGTAGGCATGGCATTGGCGGAAAAACTGCTGGCAGCTGAATTCAACAAGCCCGGCATGGATATCGTGGACCACCATACTTATGTGTTCATGGGCGACGGCTGCCTGATGGAAGGTATTTCGCATGAAGCCTGTTCGCTGGCCGGCACGCTGCGCCTGAACAAGCTGATCGCACTGTGGGACGACAATGGCATTTCCATTGACGGCCACGTGGAAGGCTGGTTCACCGACGACACGCCTAAACGTTTTGCTTCGTATGGCTGGAACGTGATAGCTGCTGTAGACGGCCACAACGCCGCCGAAGTATCGAAAGCGATTGCCGTCGCCAAACTGTCTGACAAACCTACGCTGATCTGTTGCAAGACCGTGATCGGCAAAGGTTCGCCGAACATGGAAGGCACGCACAATGTGCACGGCGCCGCGCTGGGCGACAAGGAAATCGCCGCAGTGCGCAGCCACATCCAGTGGGATTACGCACCTTTTGAAATCCCGGCCGATGTGTATTCCGCATGGGATGCCAAGGCTAAAGGCCAGGCTGTGGAAACACAGTGGGATGGCAGCTTTAAAGCCTATGCCGACAAATTTCCGAAAGAAGCGGCTGAACTGAGCCGCCGCATGAAGGGCGAACTGCCTGCCAATTTCGACGACGTGGTGAAAGCGGCCATTGCTTCCTGCGTAGAGAAAAAAGAAAACATCGCTACCCGCAAAGCCAGCCAGAATGCAATCCAGGCATTTGCGCCATCGCTGCCTGAGTTCCTGGGCGGTTCGGCCGACCTGACAGGTTCCAACCTGACCAACTGGAAAGAATCCGTTGCAGTACGCGGCAACCAGGCCGGCAACCATATCAACTACGGTGTGCGCGAATTCGGCATGAGCGCGATGATGAACGGTATCGCACTGCATGGCGGCTACCTGCCGTTTGGCGCAACTTTCCTGACCTTCTCCGACTACAGCCGCAATGCAATCCGCATGGCAGCGCTGATGCAGATCCGCACGCTGTTCGTTTTCACGCATGACTCCATCGGTCTGGGTGAGGATGGCCCGACGCACCAGTCCGTTGAGCACGTTTCCAGCTTGCGCCTGATCCCTAATCTGGATAACTGGCGTCCTTGCGATACTGTGGAATCTGTCGGCGCGTGGGCGCATGCAGTCAAGCGCAGCAACGGCCCGAGCACGCTGATTTTCTCACGCCAGAATCTGCCGTACCAGGAACGCACGGAAGCGCAGATCGCCGATATCCAGCGCGGCGGTTATGTGCTGCAAGACGTAGCAAATGCCAAGGCAGTGCTGATTGCCACCGGCTCTGAAGTGGAACTGGCTGTCAAGGCTGCCGCCGAGCTGGCACAACAGGGCACGCCGGTACGCGTGGTATCCATGCCTTGCACCGACGTGTTCGACCGCCAGGACGCTGCCTATAAAGCAGCCGTACTGGGCAAGGGCTTGCCGCGTATCGCGATTGAAGCCGGTGTTACCGCTACATGGCACAAATACGTGGGCCTGGAAGGTGCAGTAGTCGGCATCGATACTTTCGGTGAATCCGCACCTGCCGGCGTACTGTTCAAGCATTTCGGCTTCACGGTAGACAATGTCGTCAAGGTCGTCAACGACACAGTAAAGAACTACGCAGCATGATGAATGTGACCTTGCGTCCGGCCACGGTGGCGGACGCGGCAGCCATTGCAGAAGTGCGTATCAACAGCTGGCGCGCGACTTACCGCGGCATCATCCCGGCCAGCTACCTGAACGACATGAAGCTGGAAGACAGCATCGCGCACTGGACGACGGTGCTGCAGGCAGCCAGCAGCAAGATATGCGTTTTTGTGGCGGAGAGTGAAGAGGGCATCGTCGCTTTTGCGTCTGGCATGTTGTTGCCGGAAGCAAAACTGGGTCTGGATGCCGAGCTCACTGCGGTCTACCTGGAGCCTGAAATGCAGCGCTCACGGCTGGGCCGCAAGCTGGTGCTGGAAGTCGCCGAGGCATGCCGTGCCGCCGGCGCTACAGGCTTGCTGTCCTGGGTTATTTCAGAGAATAAGCCGGCCCGTAAATTCTTTGAACACCTGGGCGGTGAGCTGCTGCTTGAACAGGGTTTCACGTGGGATGGCATGGATCTGAAAGAAGTTGCCTACGGCTGGAAAGACATAGGCAGGCTGATCAACGATGTACCGCAGCTTAGGAATTTGCACTAGCGAGCGCAGTACTAAAGACCAGCGATAAAGACCAGCGATAAAGATCAGATGTAGAGATTGGATGTAGAGGCGGGCATCGAAATGTGCAGCAAAGATGTCGGCATCATCAGGAATTAAGCACCAGTAGCAGGTACTGCCTCCATAAATCAATAATAGCGGTAGTGCAGTAGCGGTTTGTTTGTTCGATTTTATTACCTTTCCTTTGGAGAAACTTCATGACGATTCGTGTTGCAATCAACGGCTATGGCCGTATCGGCCGTAATATCCTTCGCGCCCATTACGAAGGCGGCAAGAAACATGACATCCAGATCGTTGCCATCAATGACCTCGGCGATGCCAAATCGAATGCCCACCTGACACGTTACGACACCGCGCACGGCAAGTTCCCCGGCACAGTGGAAGTGGATGGCGAATACATGATCGTCAACGGCGACAAGATCCGCGTTTTCGCGGAACGCAATCCTGCCAACATCCCTTGGGGTGCTGAAGGCGTAGACGTCGTACTGGAATGCACAGGCTTCTTCACAACAAAAGAAAAAGCATCTGCGCACATCGCCGGCGGCGCCAAGAAAGTCATCATCTCCGCTCCAGGCGGTAAGGATGTGGATGCGACCATTGTTTATGGCGTTAACCATGGCGTGCTGAAATCGACTGACACAGTCATTTCCAACGCTTCCTGCACAACCAACTGCCTGGCGCCGCTGGCCAAGTCCCTGAACGACGCCGTAGGCATCGTCAACGGCCTGATGACCACCGTGCATGCGTACACCAACGACCAGGTGCTGACCGACGTCATGCACGAAGATCTGCGCCGTGCCCGCTCCGCAACGCAAAGCATGATCCCAGCCAAGACCGGCGCTGCTGCAGCCGTAGGCCTGGTATTGCCAGAGCTGAACGGCAAACTGGACGGTTACGCAATCCGCGTTCCAACCATCAACGTCTCCATCGTTGACCTGTCCTTCATCGCTGCGCGCGACACGACTGTTGAAGAAATCAACAAGATCATGAAAGCGGCTTCCGAAAGCGATGCACTGAAAGGCATCCTGAACTACAACGACGACCTGCTGGTATCGGTGGATTTCAACCACAACCCAGCCTCCAGCACTTTCGATTCCACGCTGACTAAAGTATCCGGCCGCCTGGTGAAAGTATCTTCATGGTATGACAATGAATGGGGCTTCTCCAACCGCATGCTGGATACGACAGTGGCGTTGATGACTGCAAAATAATCGGACTATTTTATAGCCGGAAGTGGAGCACGATGAATGCCTTGAACGTAAATGTCAGTAAGGCTTCTACGCCATTTTTTGTTCATTAGACGTAAAGTACCTGCTTCATTTAAATTCCCTGCATGTTCAAGATATGCGGGGAATTTTTTTTGTCCTTGGTTTTTTTAATTATCTTTTTTGTATCTATGCGGTTACAAAACTAAATTTGCGTATTTACTAGACAAAGCTTAAATTATTAAAAAGATAACTGATCGCGGCGGCTGATTTGAGAATTCAGGTTACTGAATTCAAAGCACCGGAAAGAATTTTTATCGTACAGCTGATTCAGCTGATTAATCAATTCGACTTTAATAAAATCCAGCGAGAGCCCGTCGCTCTCTGGAAATTCGAGGAAAAGAAATGGAAATCATTTTGGCGATATGTTGGGGAGTGCTGGCCCTGATGGTAATCGTGGGTGTATTTGGTAGAAAAGCATTCCCCCATTGGAT
>JAYSKH010000363.1:0-7063 GCA_043726505.1 Undibacterium sp.
GCTGAAATCAACGGGCAGAGCAGCCAGTTCCTGAACAAGGATTTATACCTGTTTGCTGGTAGCGTCGAGCAGGGTGCGCCCGCACTGGCCCATGGCGCGAATCCCAAGCTGGTGGGCACCAACCTGGGTTCGGCAACAGACGCAAGCGGCAATCATTTCGTCAGGCGCATATCCGAGATCGCCCGGAGCAAATCTGGCAAGGGCTGGGTAGATTACCAGTGGCCCAATCCCACCACGAAAGAATTAGAGCAAAAAAGCACCTATATCGAAAGGGTGGACGATATCTGGTTCGCTTGCGGTATCTATCGTTAGAATTAGTTAGTGTCAGTTAAATAAGTAAATATAAATCTCAAAATTCAAGCCATGATTCCCGCAATATGGGAATTATTACTTGAAATCTCCCGCTGAACTGCTACGATGGGCTGTACATTACCAGGCCCTGGCATGACACTCGTACGCAATACACCTCTCAATCTGCCAGAAATAGCTCCGGTACCCACAAGCGAACGGGTATTGCAGCTGCTGGCCTGCATTGCCAGCCACGGCCGCCCAATGTCTGCGAGGGATCTTTCCGAACATACCGGGCTGCCGCTCAGCACGCTATACCGCCACCTTGCGCCGCTAAAAAAGTGGGGGCTGGTGCAGGAGCATGCACAGACCGGCCTGTATGAGCCCGGTCCGCTGGGTGTCCAACTGGCGTGGGGCTTTGACCAGCATTCCTACCTGATGAGCGAAGCCAGGAGCGAAGTAGAGCAGTTGGTCGCCCAGTCGGGAGAAAGCGTGGGCTTGCTCGCGCACGTCCACGGCCAGGTGATTTGCCTGGACATGCAGGATAGCGCGCAGGCGCTGCGCTGCTCGTTTGCCAAAGGGCGCGCGGGCTCACCGCTGCAGGGGGCGTCCGCCAAGGCGCTGCTGGCTTTTTTGCCGGCCCATGAACAGCACGCGTTACTACAACAGCATCTGCCGGAGCAGCCGGAGGCACAGGAGCAACTAAAAGCAGTGTTGTTGCAGATCCACAAGCAGGCGTATGCCGTCAGCGAGAACGAAGTGGACCAGGGCGTATGGGGCGTCAGCGTGCCGGTTTTTTCCAGTCGAAAGAAACTGGAGGCAAGCCTGTCGTTGATGGCGCCGGCATCGCGCGCCACGGCGCGCCACGCAGAGCTGATACAAATGACCATGGCCGCAGCCGCGCGCATCAGCCGCAAGCTGCAGGCTACATAAAATTTAAAAATCCTACGGAGACAGCTGCAATGAGCAAGGCATTCCATTTTCACCAGGGCAGCAGCCCGCTGCTGATTTCCATGCCGCATGTCGGCACCGATATCCCGGCAGAAATTGCCGCCGGCATGCATGCCGTTGCAGGCGTCAAGGCAGATACCGACTGGCATTTGCCTCTGCTGTACAACATGGCGCAGGAACTGGGGGCATCCGTGCTGTCTGCCCATCATTCACGGTATGTCATCGATCTGAACCGTTCCACCGATGACACCAATCTGTACCCCGGGCAGGACACTACCGGACTGTTCCCCATCGATACCTTCATCAAACAACCGCTGTACCTGGACGGCATGCAGCCATCGGCAGATCAGATGCAGCAGCGCATAAGCCAATACTGGCAGCCTTACCATGCGCAATTGCAGCACGAAGTAGAACGCATACGGCAACAGCATGGCATAGTTATTTTATGGGATGCGCATTCCATCGCATCGCAACTGCCGCGTTTTTTTGAAGGCAAGCTGCCGGACCTGAATTTCGGCACTGCCGACGGCCGTTCTTGTGATGCCAGTTTGCAGCAGGCGCTGGCGGCGGCGTTGCAAACGCCCGAGGTTGCTGCTTACACGCATGTATTTAATGGACGCTTCAAGGGCGGCTATATCACGCGCAACTACGGTAGGCCGGAACAGCAGGTTCACGCGGTGCAACTGGAAATGAGCCAGTGTATTTATATGAATGAAACAGCGCCGTTTGACTACCGGCCTGATCTGGCGGCACAACTGCAGCCGCTGCTGCTCAAGCTTCTCAATGCATGCCTGGACTGGGCCGCTGCCCGCCAGCGGCGCGTGGAGTAGAGCGGGATGGCGACTAATCCTACCAACACATTGTTCGCGCGTTATGCGCTGCTGCCGCAAGGCTGGACGCGCGACGTGCGCATCAGCTGGGATCAGCAGGGTAACTTCAGCAGTGTAGAGGCCGGTGCAACTGCGCTGGCCTACGAAGTGCCGCAGAGTTTCGTGCTGCCCGGCATGGTCAATTTGCATTCGCACTCTTTCCAGCGCGCGCTGGCCGGCATGACCGAAACCGCAGGCGAGGGCCCGGATAGTTTCTGGACCTGGCGTGACCTGATGTACCGCACGGCGCTCAATATCACGCCCACGCAGATACAGGCGATCGCCGCGCAACTGTATGTGGAATGCCTGCGCCATGGATATACGTCAGTCTGTGAATTCCACTACCTGCATAGGGCGCGGGATGGCAGCCTGTATGCGGACATCGCAGAAACAGCACGGCGCGTGCTCGCTGCCGCACAGGCCAGCGGCATGGGCATCACAATGCTGCCGGTGCTGTATAGCCATGCCGACTTTGGCGATGTGCCGCTGCGGCATGACCAGCGGCGGTTTGCGACAGGCAATGAGGACCTGCTGCGCATCGCCGCTGCGCTGGAAAGCGAACGTGGCGGGCAGGTGGAAGTAGGCGTGGCACCGCATTCGCTGCGCGGCGCCAATACGCAGCAGATACGGGAGTTGCTGACAGCCTTGCCGGCGCACAGGCCCATCCACATCCATATCGCCGAACAGCAGCGCGAGGTAGATGCCTGCGTGGCAATGACAGGAAAGCGTCCGGTGGAGTTGCTATTTGATACGCAGCATGTCGATGCACGCTGGTGCCTGGTGCACGCCACTCATCTTTCGCCCGGGGAACTGCGGATGATGGCAGCCAGCGGCGCCGTGGCAGGCATATGCACGACCACTGAAGGCAATCTGGGCGACGGCTTTTTTGATCTGTCTGGGTATCTCGCTCTGGGCGGCAGCTTTGGCGTAGGTAGCGACAGCCACGTGTCGCAGAGTCCGGTGGAAGAATTGCGCTGGTTGGAGTATGGTCAGCGCCTGCGCACGCAGCAGCGCAATATTGCCCAGCTTGCGGGGCAGCGCCGCGTTGGCGATTTCCTGTGGAAAAGCGCACTTGCCGGCGGAGCGCAGGCATCCGGCCGCGACGTCGGCAGGCTCGCTGTCGGCGCCCGCGCGGATATGCTGGTACTGGATGATCGCCATCCTAATCTGTCGGGGCTGCCGGTAGAGGATGTGCTCAATACCTGGATTTTTACCGGCAATGACAACCTGGTGCGCGACGTCTACGTAGGCGGACAGCAACTGGTGGAAAACGGCAGGCACAAGAATCAGGACGCCATCGCCGCCGACTATGCGGTTACGATGGCCGCATTACGGGCACTGTCCGCATGATCAGCCTGCTGCCAGCTTCTGCCCGTAATACCAGGCCGTGGAAGAATGGCGGCGGTAGTACGCAGGAACTGTTTGCCGAGCCGCCGGGTTCCGGCACCGATGATTTCAGCTGGCGCATCAGTGTCGCCACCATAGACGGCATCGGCCCTTTTTCGGAATTTGCTGGCGTGGACCGCAGCCTCTGCCTGCTCAGCGACGCGCCCTTGCAACTGCTGGTGGATGAAGTCCGGTTCCGGCTGGATACAAGTCAGCCGGTGCTGCGTTTTTCCGGGGAAGCCAGGGTGCGCGCCGAAGCGGCGGCTGCGCCGCATACGGTGCTGAATGTCATGAGCCGGCGCGATTGTTTTGCGCATACGCTGCACCGGTTTGATGGCCATGACGGACAGCATGTTGCGCTGGATGCAGCCGCCGCCCATCTTTTATTCGTGCGCAGCGGAGCGTGCCGCCTGCAAGGTCATCCGTGGAGCTTGCAGCAATACGATGCTGCGCTGGTGGCAGATGAAACGCAGATCGTATTGCAAACGGCAGTGCCGGCAGAGCTGATCCTTGTCACGATTACCCTTGCCTGAAGCCGGCTACGTGCCGCCTTCAGGCCTAGGCTCTATTCGAAAACAGGGCGGAAAAAACTGCGTTCATAGCTGACGATGCAGCGGGTATCTTCCGCATATTTGAAGGCGGCCTGGCAAGCGGCATCCTGCATTGATTTGTTTCGGTATTCTTCATACAGGGCCAGGCTGGGGAAGCTGAACATCGCCAGCGCCACATTGCTGACACCCTCGGATGGCAGGAAATAGCCATGGTGCGTGCCGCCGAATTTTTGCACCAGCGGTATCCACATCTTGCCGTAGAGTTCAAATTCTTTCTGTTTGTAGGGATCGATAATGTAGCGCAGGTAGCAGGTAATCATGGTTGCCTTGTCGGTGGTTGATGATGAATAGTTGATGGTAAGCGCTTGATACAGCGGCGGTGGCGTTTCCGCACTGGCCGCCGGAGCAAACGTAACTTGTTCTTCGTGCCTATAATAGACGCCTGCCATTTTATATTCGATCACAGGATACTTATGAATACACGCTTCCGCAGCCTGGACGTCAAGGATTTGAGCACAGGCGAAGCTTACCGCATCCTGAATAATATGGTGTCGCCGCGGCCGATCGCGTTTGTGTCCACGCGCTCCGCGCTGGGCGCGCCCAATCTTGCGCCGTTCAGCTACTTCATGGCTGGCGGCGCCAACCCGCCTTCGGTTGTCGTGTCGCCGGTGAGCACGCACAGCGGCAAGCCCAAGGATACGCTGGTCAACATCCGCGAGACTGGCCAGTTCACGATCAATCTGCTCAGTTATTCGATGATAGACGGTATGAACCAGGCGTCGTATACGTATGCGCCGGATGAAAGCGAATGGCCGCATACCGGTTTCACGCCCGTACCCTGCATGAAGGTCAAATGCGACCGCGTCGCCGAAAGCCTCATCGCGATTGAATGCGTGTTGCACCAGATCGTGCCGCACGGAGAAGGCACGGCCTCCGCCAATTATGTAATCGGGGAAGTCGTCTATTTCCACGTGGCCGAAAGCCTGTACGGCGAAGATGGCCAGATAGATCCGCGCAAGACCGATTACATCATGCGCATGGGTGGAGACTGGTATTCGCGTACGACACCAGAGACAATGTTCGAGCTGGGGCGGCCCGAGAGTGATGAAACCCGCTGGCGCAATAAATAGTCAGCCACGAATCAGCCGCCCGCCCGGTTCTGCTGAAGAAACTCTTTTAGCACCGGCAGTATCGTGGCCGATGCAAACAGCGTGCTGGAATGGTTGGTGCCCGGCACCAGCAGCAGTTTTTCCGCGTGCAGTTCCTCGGCGGTCTTTTGCACCAGCGCCAGCCGGCGGTCGCGGTCACCGACGAACAGCATCAGCGGCGCTTTGATGTCGGCGAGCCGGGCTGCATATCCCTCCCTGTCGCTGGCCGCTGCCAGCAGTGCGCGGATATCGTTTTGCAGCACAAAGGGCAGCGCTTCCGGCCGCATTTTTTCGCCGATAAAATTTTCCATTGCCGCAATGAAGGCGTCCGGATTGCTACTGTCGGTTCGTGCAAATGCCTGCAGGCTGTCGGCAAATGGATGCGCACCGCCTATCACCAGCGATCTTATGCGTTGCGGATAATGCAGCGCCATGCCAAACGTCTGCCAGCCTCCCATCGAATACGCGAGGAAATGGCTGGTTGTGATATCCAGCGCATCCAGCACGGTGTTGATATCGGCCAGCCGGTGTTCCAGCGCATAAGTGGCCGCATCGTGCGGCTTGTCGCTTTGTCCGTGGCCACGTGCATCTATCAATATCAGCCGGTACGCATCTTTCAAACCGTCTACGAAGCCCGTCATGTGCCATTGTTTGCTGCTGGACGTAAAACCGTGCATCAGCACCAGCGGTTCGCCGCTGCCGTGTTCTTCGCAGTAAATGCTGGTTCCGTTGTTGTTTACAAAAGGCATGACTTGCTTTCTTGGCTTTATTTTGCCGGGCTGCGGTGTCCGATTTTCGCGTTGTCGCGTGTATCCGGTAATAGGCTTAAAATAAAGGGCTTCACAATAAGGGCTCTATTGAAAGTGCCGATTTATGCTTACCCCTACCCAGATTTCTGAATTCCAGCAGCAAGGTTACCTGATCTTGCGTGGTGTTGCTGATGCTGCATTTTGCGAGCAGGTGATCGCCTTTACGCAGCAGCAGCTGGCAGACCAGCGTGGCCCCATCGAGTTTGAAGCCGACTTGAATTACCCGGGCGCGCCTACGTCGCGCACGGCGGAGGGCGGCCATACAGCGCGCCGTTTATTGCGTGCCTACGGACGTGGTGATTTGCTGGCGGACTGGGCTACTGGCGGTGCGGTTGTGCCGGCGCTGAAGCAGTTGCTGGGGCCGCAGGCGCTGCTGTCTCAGGCGCATCACAATTGCATCATGACCAAGCAGCCACAATACTCCAGCGTGACGGGTTGGCACCGCGACAGCCGCTACTGGAGTTTCCAGCGTGCTGAGCTGGTGACGGTATGGCTGGCCTTGCGCGATGAGACAGTGGAGAACGGTTGTCTGCTGGTGATACCGGGCTCGCATACGGTGCCGGTGCAGACTTCCCAGCTGGATGATGCGCAGTTTTTGCGGGCTGATCTGCCGGAGAATCAGGCCTTGATACAGCAGGCGGTCAGTGTGCCTTTGCAGCAGGGGGATGTGCTGTTTTTTAGCAGTAATCTGTTTCATGCTGCGGGGAAGAATCAGACTGCGCAGACTAAGTATTCGATGGTGTTTACTTATCGGGCTTTGGATAATCCGCCTGTGGTGGGGTCGCGGTCGGATAGTTTGCCCGAGGTTGGGTTGTAGATTTTTCTTGCAGCCAGATAACGAGGGATATCTTCGTTGTAGCAAGCCGGGGGTGGCCCGGCGGCCACTTACTTCTTCTTGCTTCGCCAAGAAGAAGTAAGCAAGAAGAAGGCGACCGCAGACTTGCCCTTCGGGTGATGACGCAAGCGCCATCACATTTTGCGCACTGCCAAAAATGGGAAATGGGCGAAACTCGCCTTCGGCTCAGACAACACCCATTTCTGATCCATTTTCGGCAGAGCGC
>JAYSKH010000364.1:0-1918 GCA_043726505.1 Undibacterium sp.
CGTGGAATCAATCGTCACCGTGGTGCCGCCACGGATATCATCGTCCTCCACGCTATCGCCGGTATCGCTGCCGTCATCGACAATGATGCCGGAAGGGCTGATGTCCACCCGGACATTGCCTGCATAGTGGCGATGCGTAGCCACGTCGGAACCGGCGACGATGACATGGCTATGCGCGGGAATGTCGAACTTGAATTGCGGCACGCCGGACAGGCTGGCAGCGGTAATGCCTATACCTATGCCGTAAAACGCCAGCGAGCACACGTAAGCGGCAAACAACAGGCAGAAATACACGGTTGCCGGAATGATCATGAACAGGTTGAACACCAGCAGGCCCAGCAGTGAAATGAACAGGCTGGCAATATTGCCAAGGCTGAATTCTTTTTTTACTTCCGCATAACGGACGCCGGTTTTCTTTTGCGCGGCCACCAGGCTGGGCTTAGGCAGGCTGGCAGCAATCTCTTCCTCGCTGCTGCCCGATACCATGGCGTCAATAAACTTACGCTCATAAGTCCACATGGTTTCTTCTATCACCTCCGCGGGCAGGCCTTCCAGTGCCTGCCTCAGCGTATTCATATATTCTGTTTTATTCATTTTTCTTCTCCCTGGTGGCAGTTTCTAAGGAAATTGCATGGTTGAACTCTAAACCCAGGCGACAGACAGACAAAACGCTATGCGACAGTTGGCATTTTGGGGGGATTGGATGACAAAAACGCGGGACAGATTGCAGGCGAGAAAACGGTGATGGGTGGGATTTGTTGATTCGGAAGAAACTTTATTCGTTCTTTCGCTGCTGGCAGTGGGACAAAAACAAAACGCGGCCTGAGCCGCGCCAGATGCTGCGACCGTAAAGCAAGCAGGCTGATGCGGGTATATGCCGCGCCAGCCTGCCCTTACTACATCATTACCTTATTGCATCATCTGCTACCTTACGCGGCCTTCTTTCCAAGCCTGCAGCAGCTTGTCATAAGGAATGGTCTCGCCTTTCGGTTTCTCGTTGGCCAACTTCTTCCAAGGCGCGCCGGTATCAGACAGATATTTGCTGGCGTCAGTTTTAGGGTTCAGTTTGGGCGCGCAGTTTTTCATGCCTGCACGTTCCAGCCTGCCCATGATCTGGTCCATTTCCTCCGCCAGATTGTCCATCGCGGCTTGTGGTGTTTTTTCACCCGTTACCGCAATAGCAACGTTTTTCCACCACAGCTGCGCCATCTTCGGATAATCGGGCACGTTGGTGCCGGTAGGCGTCCATGCAACACGGGCCGGGCTGCGGTAGAACTCGATGAGTCCGCCGTATTCATCCGCGTGCTTGGTGAAATAATCGCTGCGGATGTCCGAATCGCGGATAAAGGTCAGGCCGACGATGGATTTTTTCAGCGATACCGATTTCGACGTTACAAACTGGCCGTACAGCCATGCAGCCGACATACGGTCCACCGGCGTACTCTTCAGGAAAGTCCAGGAACCGACGTCCTGGTAACCATTCTGCATACCGTCTTTCCAGTAAGGGCCATGCGGCGACGGCGCCATCCGCCACTTCGGTTTGCCGTCGGCATTCACAGCCGGCAGGCCGACCTTGGTGGCGCCTGCAGTAAACGCGCTATACCAGAAGATCTGCTGCGCAATCTGCCCCTGCCCTGGAACCGGTCCCGCTTCGCCGAAGGTCATGCCGGTCGCCGTAGGCGGTGCATACTTCTTCAGCCAGTCTATATACTTGGTCAGCGCATACACTGCAGCCGGAGAATTGGTGGCGCCACCGCGAGACATCGAAGCACCTACCGGCGTGCATTTGTCTGCTGCTACGCGGATACCCCATTCATCCACTGGCAAGCCATTGGGAATGCCCTTGTCGGCAGCGCCGGCCATTGACAGCCACGCATCGGTAAAGCGCCAGCCCAGTGAAGGATCTTTTTTGCCATAG
>JAYSKH010000365.1:0-11550 GCA_043726505.1 Undibacterium sp.
CTGCCGCATCATCCCGCCTCCTCTCTCTGCCCTTATTGCGTCGCAGCATAATCTCTTGTTCGCGGCGAAGAACTTTCGATAAAAATACCGGTCTGATTGCTGCTTTCTAGTAATATAAAAACGTTAGTGCAGCACAATAAAATGCCCCGGCCCACCGGGCTAACCGCTCTCTTCTCCCAATATCTGGTATCAACACATGAAAATTTCGCGACTGCTGCTATCCCTCGCCCTCGCAGGGGCCTTTGCGCCTGCCTTTGCCGGTGATGCCTATTACCGCTTCCCTTCCATCCGTGCCGATTCGGTGGTGTTTACCGCCGAGGGCGATTTGTGGCGCGTGGGCAGCAGTGGCGGCCAGGCGATACGGCTGACCACGCACCCGGCAGCGGAAACAAATTCGGCGATCTCTCGCGATGGCAAATGGCTGGCGTTTTCTGCGTCGTATGAAGGCGCGCAGGAAGCGTATGTGATGCCGCTGGCAGGCGGTCTGCCCAAGCGGCTGACGTTTGAAAACGGCGCTGTCAGCGTACTGGGCTGGACTGCGCAGGGCGAGGTGCTGGTCACCACGCAAAACAGCACCGGGCCGTCTGCACACCGCATTATTGCCGCGGTGAATCCGCAGAGCATGGCGCGCCGCGTGTTCCCGGTGGCGGATGCCAACGAGGCGGCGCTGGATGACAGCGGCAAGACGCTGTACTTCACACGCTACGGCCTGCACATGACCAATGACAATGTGCGCCACTACCGTGGCGGCGCGTATGCGCAGATGTGGCGTTATGACTTGCAAGGCAAGGATGAAGCGCAGCCGCTGTTCGCCGGCGACACGTCCAACAACAAGCGGCCTATGTGGTGGAACGGCCGCCTGTATTTTGTCAGCGACCGTGACGGCGCGGATAATCTGTGGAGCATGAATCCGGATGGCACAGACAAACGCGCACTGACCAGCCACAAGGACTGGGATGTGCGCAACGCCAGCATGGGCGATGGCAAGATCATCTACCAGCTGGGCGCCGACCTGCATGTATTTGATATTGCACAGCAAGGCGACAAGCTGCTGAAGATAGACCTGGTGTCCGATTTCGATCAGCAGCGCAGCCGCCAGATCAAATCCCCGCTGGACCAGCTGACCGACATCCAGTTATCCAACAAAGATGAACGCATCATCATCACCGCGCGCGGCAGGGTCAGTATTGCCGGCACCGGCTCGCAGCGGCGCATAGAGATTGCCGTGCCGGAAGGCTCGCGCGCCCGCGACGCTGTGTTCAGCCATGACGACAAGTGGGTGTATGCGATAGTCGACACCACCGGCGAAAATGAAATATGGCGCTTCCCCTCCAACGGCGCCGGCCCCGGCGAGCAACTGACGCGCGACGGTGACAGCCACCGCTGGCAGCTATATCCTTCACCGGACGGAAAATGGCTGGCCCATACCGACAAGCGCGGCCGCTTCTGGCTGCTGGACCTGGCAACCAAGAAAGACACCGTCATCGACGATGCCGGCAAGATAGGCGTGGACCAGCATGAAGAAGTGGTGTGGGCGCCAGACAGCAAAACGCTGGCGATGGTGCGTGCCACCAATAGCGCGCAACGTGAACAGATAGGCCTGTATGTGCTGGACTCCAAGGAGCTGGCCTTTGTCACCACCGACCGCTACAACTCCAGCTCACCGGCCTTCTCGCCGGACGGCAAATGGCTGTATTTCCTGTCTGACCGCAATTTCAAGCTGGCCAATGGCGCACCGTGGGGCGACCGTAATATGGGGCCGGTGTTCGACAAGCGCAGCGGCGTTTATGCGCTGGCCTTGCAGCCGGGCAACCGCTTCCCTTTCAAGCCGGATGATGAGCTGAGCAAACCCGACCCTGCCAAGAACGATAAAGCGGACAAGGATGCCAAGGACGGCAAAAACGCTACCGCTGCGGCAACTGACAAGAAGCCTGCCACCCCGGCCTCACCGCCGGTGATGCTGGCTGGCCTGGCTGCGCGCCTGTACGAAGTGCCGCTGGCGGCAGGCAATTACCGCTCGCTGGCAGCAGACGACAAGCGCCTGTATTTCATGGAACAGGACATCGGCAGCGAAGGCAAGGCCACGCTGAAAACCCTTGCCATCAACCGCAGCAGCCCACAGCCGGAAGTGTTTGTTGCCGGCGTGCGCTACTACGACTTGTCCAATGACAAGAAACGCGTGTTCTACCGCACCTTTACTGCCAGCGGCCCCGGTGAATTTGTCATCGTGGAAGCCGGTGCCAAACAGCCAACCGACATCAGCAAGGCCAAGATCAAGATTGATGACTGGTCGTTTACGTCCAACCCGCGTGAAGAATGGAAGCAGATGTTTGCCGATGCCTGGCGCATGCACCGGGACTTCCTGTATGACACCAAAATGCGCGGCCGCGACTGGCTGAAAATCCGCAGCAAATACGCGCCGCTGGTAGACCGTATCACCGACCGTGCCGAGCTGAACGACATCCTGGGCATGATGGTGGCCGAAGTCGGCGCGCTGCATTCGCAGGTTGCTCCCGGCGACATCCGCAAGGGTTCGCCGGAAGGCCAGCCTTCCGGCTTGGGCGCGGTGCTGTCGCGTACGGCTGAAGGCTACCGCATAGACCGCATCTATCGCAGCGAACCGGAACTGCCGGCAGACCGCGGCCCGCTGGCGCAGGCCGACATGGATATCAAGGAGGGCGACGTGATTACCGCCGTCAACGGCAGGCCGGTATTGCAGGAACGCGATATCTCCGACCTGCTGCTGAACCAGGCGGAAAAGCAGGTGTTGCTGAACGTCAAGCGCGGCACCGCAGCAGCCAAACCTTTTGTCGTGATGCCAGTGTCGATGACCAAGCAGAACGGCTTGCGCTACAGCGACTGGGAACAAAGCCGCAGCCGCCGCGTGGACGACGAATCGCAAGGCAAGATCGGCTACCTGCACCTGCGCGCCATGGGGCAAAACGACATTGCCAGCTTCGCACGTGACTTTTACAGCAACATCAACCGCGATGGGCTGATCATCGACGTGCGGCGCAACAACGGCGGCAGTATCGACAGCTGGATCATAGAGAAACTGCTGCGCAAGGCCTGGGCTTTCTGGTCTTCTCCTAATAACCAGCCCAACAGCAATATGCAGCAGACTTTCCGCGGTCACCTGGTAGTGCTGGTAGATGAACTGACCTATTCCGACGGCGAAACCTTTGCCGCTGGCGTCAAGGCGCTGGGCATTGCACCGTTGGTCGGCAGGCGCACTGCCGGCGCGGGCGTGTGGCTGTCTGACCGTAACCGCCTGGCGGATAACGGCATGGTCAGGGTTGCCGAAAGCGGCCAGTTTGCCGCCGATGGCCACTGGCTGATAGAAGGCATAGGCGTGATCCCGGACGTGGAAGTCGACAATCCGCCGCATGCCACCTTTGCCGGTGAAGACCGCCAGCTGGAAACGGCATTGCAGATGCTGCAGAAAAAACTGAAGGACCAGCCGGTCAAGCCTTACGCGCCGCAGGCGATTCCGTCACTGTAATAACGCGGATAGCCAACCCCAGCCCGCCTGCCCGGCGGGCTTTTTTTATCCCAGCCCTGGCAGTCTGCGTGGCAGAAAACGTCCTTCCCCTTTGCACACAGCTGCGTATGATGGAACATCCGCTACTGCATAAAGGAAAAAACGTGCGCAATGGCTTGCTGAGAAATGTGATGAAGGGCCTGCTGTATCTGTTGCTGCTGTTGCTGGCCGCTATCGCTGTGGGAGTCGGGCTGAGCTGGGCGCCGGACAAGCCGGTGGAAGAACTGAAAGCCCGCTGGGCACCGTCGCCATCGCAGTTCATCGACATCGGTGGCTTGCAGGTGCATGTGCGGGATGAAGGGCCACGCGACGATGCGGTGCCGCTGGTGCTGATCCACGGCACTGCTGCCAGCCTGCACACCTGGGAAGGCTGGGTGGCAGCGCTCAAAGGTAAACACAGGGTCATCACGATCGACCTTCCGGGCTTTGGCATGACCGGGCCAAATGCGCAGGACGACTACAGCAATGCCGTCTATGTGCGCTTTATGCTGGATGTACTGGACAAGCTGGGCGTGCAAAAATGCATACTCGGCGGCAATTCGCTGGGCGGAGAGATTGCATGGCAAGTAGCCGTGGCTGCACCACAGCGGGTGGACAAGCTGATACTCGTCGATGCGGGCGGGTATGCCTTTAAGCCAAAATCGGTGCCGCTGGGCTTTGTCATTGCACGCATACCGGGGCTGAACCGGCTGACCGAATGGACACTGCCGCGCAGCCTGATGGAAAAGAGCGTACGCAATGTCTATGGCGACCCCAGCCGCGTGACGCCTGCGCTGGTTGACCGCTATGAGGCGATGACGCTGCGGCAGGGCAACCGCCACGCACTCGGCAAACGTTTCAGCCAGCTGGACGGCGGCGCCAGCGCCGGCAAGATCAGTACGATCACCGTGCCGACACTGATACTGTGGGGCGGGCGGGATAATCTGATCCCGTTTGAAAACGCATTGCACTTCCAGCACGATATTGCAGGCAGCAAGCTGGTGAAGTTTGAACAGCTGGGACATGTGCCGCAGGAAGAAGATCCGGCTGCCACGGTGGCTACGGTGCAGACCTTCCTGAATTAAAGGCGGCGGGCAAAAAAATCCCGGGCATGCCCGGGATTTTTGGCCTAAAGACCGTTCAACGATGAAGCTTAAGCATTGACCCTGACCTGGTCACGCAGATTCTTGATCTGGTCATGGTTGCGCAGCACGCCCTGGTACTGGCGCTCCACTACCAGGCGGATATGGGCTGGCAGGTCTTTTTCCAGTGCCTTGCGATAGCTGCGGACGGCGGAGTCTTCGCCGCGTTCGCATTCGTTGAGTACAGCTTCATCATCCTTGCCGGTGATAGCAGTCTTGATATTGACCCAGCTGCGGTGCAAGGCGCCTGCGACGCTACTGCTGGTTTCGGGATCGCCACCCTGGGCGCGCACCAGATCCTGCAGTTCGCTTGCCGCTGCAGCGCAGCCGCGCTGGCGGTCTGCCAGCATGGCTTTCAATTGTGGATGGCGATCGCTTGCATCTTCCACGCAGGTTTTGAAACCTTCTTCGCCATCTTTACAGGTTTCGATCAAATCGTTCAAGGTAGAAATGATATCGTCGTTGTCCATGATTATTCCTTTAAGTGAATGTGCTGACAGCATGAGTAATAAGGGCCGGCTCCTTGCCTGAACCTGCTGCGCCTGTACCTTGGGGTGCCTTGGCGCTTCCGGTTGCCGGGTAATCCACATGCCCTTTATTACCTGTTGCTCCTCTTCCCGGCTCAGTACATCGCGGGACGTTAAAGACAGACAGTTCAACAGGCAATCCGGTAAAAAGCCCGGGAAACCGCTGCATCCTTAACATACAAACATGCTAACCATCCGGCCACGCCGCGACCATCGGACATGCGCCTTAGCCCCTGTAGGATTGCATGAAGAAAAAAGCGATGTGGCGCAAGACATACAATCTGGCGTCATTCGACGCCATTAGAGCTGCCTGAGCTACCTTACTTTTGGGGTGTTTTCCACAGTTTGCGGGGCTAACGCACAGGCGGCCGCCCTACTTCATCTAATCCTACAAGGGCAGTCGCTGACGTCCTATATAGCGTCCAAATTGCTGATGCTAGTATCAATCCCATAGAAAAATCACCACAAAATATCTCGCCGACAAACGGGGATAAATGAAGTAAAGGTGATTTGAAGTAAAGATGATTTTTTTAGCTTCGCACCAAGATGATCCATCCAACATTTGCCGGAGAACCGCCATGAATAAAAGTCTGCTGAAAGGTGTATGCATTTACTCTCTGGGGCTCTCTCAGGAAATGTTTGGCCATTTGCTGGGCAATAACCGCCTGCAAGTCGCCGGTGCCCACATGCAGATCAGCGGCAAATGCCAGATAGCCGTCGGCGATGCACAGAGGATCATCCGCCTTTGCCTGAAACGTCAGGCAAAGCCCGTGCAGATGGGCATGAACAGAAATATCGCCTGAAATACAGTCTTAAGCACCGCCTGAGAGCCGCAAGCGGCAAGGATGGGGCGATATAAGCGCATAAGCGCATACCCGCACCTCCTCATCTCATTTAAACCAACCTGAACCGGAGAGATTTCCATGCTTACAAAAAAACAGATGCTGCTAACCGCTGGCCTGGCTGGCTGGGCCTTGATGACCGCCCTGGGCAAAGCCCGTCAATATGCGAAAACCCATGAACACAAGCAACACAAGGTGGAATTGAATACCTGGGAAGGCGAAGGCGGCAACCTGCCTCCACCAGCCGCAACAGCGGGCGCAGCAGACAACCAGCTACGCCACTAAAACGCATCTGCGTCAGCAGTTTGACAAACCCAGCTTAACCCGGGAGCCAATATGACGTTTATCGCATGGATAGTGTCGAGTGTTGCGCTCTCCTGGGCAGCCAGCTTGCTGACCAGGGCAGACAGGCAGTTCGGCCTGACCTTCAGTATTCTGATGGGTATGCTGGGCGGCGCCATCGGCCACTGGCTATTTCATTCGGCAATATTGTCTGCGGCAGGTTTGCAGGCAAGCCGTGAACCGGTGATGGCTTCATTGCTGACCACATTTTTCAGTGCGCTGGCGTTGCTGGCGATACTGAGCGTGATCTGCAAAAGCGGTATTGTGATCACCTACTTCAGGGCGCACTTCGGAACCGGCTTCATCCGTAACACCAAGCGCACAACAGATGCACAAGCGTAATTAAACTTAGGAGCAATTATGGCCACAAATGACAATTTACCCTTCCCTACCAGTACCAGCATAAAGAATGCCGATATCACTTCGCCTGTGACTGCAGCAGCCGACAAGATTGCCTCTGCCATCCCTGCTACCGCAGCGGCGGCCAAGGATCTGCTGGATAAACCTGTGGCAGCGGCAGAGCGCATCGTTACCGGCACGCAGCAGACGATGCGGCAAACTGTAGATAGGCTGGCCGATACCGCTGCCAACGCATTGGAAAGCCTGCACTGCACCAGCGAAAAATTTCATGTCGCGCAGCAGCGTTTGCTGGATGACTGCCGCACGCAGGTACGGAAAAAACCGATGGAATCCATCGCCGTTGCAGCCGCGGCCGGTTATCTGCTAAGCCTGCTGTTCCGCAGGAACTAGCACTCGCAAATAAGCGCACAAGAAAGCGCATAAAAAGCGAACAAGATTCAGGGCCGCTATTGGAAAACGTACAAACCATTTATATGAAACAACAGAGCGGGCATGCAAATGCCCGCTCTGTTGTTTATGCCTGCGCCCATTTTGGCCATCTGGCCAAAATCTGGAATGGGGGCCTGGCAACGCAGTTAAAGTATCTGGAGAGTTTACAAAGGCTGCGCTTCCGCAGTTTCACCGGCAGCGGCCTTGCGCGGATCGCCGTGTTTGATCAGTGCCAGCTGCAGCGCCTGCATTTCAGAACCCAGGTCATCCAGCTCCTTGCTGTCCAGCAGTTTTTCCACCTTGGGAAACAAGTTTTCTTCCTCTTCCTTGTGATGGTGTTCCGCCTGTTCCGACAATACCTTCAGCTTGGGCTGGAAAGTGTCGTCTTCGGGTTTCAACTCCAGCAGATCGGCCACCAGGCGCTTCAGCGACAAATGTTCTTCCAGCGACTCCAGCAGGATGTCGCGCGTGCGCCGGGCTTTTACCGCCGGATAAAAAATCTGCTCTTCGGACGCGATATGGACAGTGAGTTCGTCGGCCCCCTGTTTGAACAGCGTGTACTGCTCTTTGCCGCTGGCTTTCAGCGCTTTCTTCAACACGCTTTCCAGCGCCCTGTGCTGCGCGGTCAACAATTTGATGGCATCCATGAAGTCCCTTCGTTGGCAGTCAGAGGCGGCAATCTCCGCCTTAGTGACAGTACTGACACGATAGAGGCTGGTAGCCGGTGTTACGGTACGCTAACGTACATATTTCCGACAAAGGAAAGCGGATACTTGTTTTACTTGGAGAAACCGGAAGCAACAGCGCATGCACAACCCGAAGGAATACCGGAAAGAATACGAAGGCGTATTACGCAGAAAAACGAACGCCGTTCCTGCCCCGGTTTTGGTTTCAGCGTCGACTCCAGCCCTGTCCCCGGCTTACTCACACGGACCTGTATCAATGGACGATGAACAAGCTGTTTCTTTTGCAAAGATTCCGGCCAGCGAGCCGGAATCTTTGCATTGGACCACGAAGGACAGAATGCGGCTGATGCTCACCAGCTCGGTGGAGCAATGGATCACGCAGCGCGCAGCCAGCAAGGGTGCGGCACTGGCGTTTTACACGCTGTTTTCGATGGCGCCGATCCTGGTGCTGGTGATCGCCATCGTCGGTACGGTGTTTGACAGCGACGTGGCGCAGAAAGAGATTTTTGCACAGCTGACGGCTTTGATCGGCTCCAGCAGTTCAGACGCGATCCAGGTGCTGCTGGCCGGCGCGCATAACCCAACCTCCGGGCGTGTCGCGACGATGGTTGCGACGATCGTGCTGCTGGTCGGCGCCACCAGTGTATTTGCAGAATTAAAAGCCAGCCTGGATGAAATCTGGCAGGTACCACCAAGCTACCAGCCGGGCATCTTGGGCCTGATACGCACTCGCTTGCTGTCTTTTGGCCTGGTGCTGGTGCTGGCCTTTTTGCTGCTGGTGTCGCTGGTCATCAGCGCTGCACTGGCCATCCTGGAGCGCTTCTGGTCCGGCTGGTCGGGAGGCGCATTGATCATCAGCCCGCTGTCGTCGGTGTTTTCATTCGCAGTGATTGCCAGCATGTTTGCTGTCATCTACAAGATGCTGCCGCAGATCAGGCTGTCGTGGAGCGATGTCTGGATAGGCGCGCTGGGTACTGCCGGCCTGTTCAGCCTGGGCAAGTATGCAATAGGCGTGTACCTGGGCAATAGCGCAGTTGCCAGCGGTTATGGCGCCGCCGGCTCGGTGGTGGCCTTGCTGCTGTGGATTTATTATTCATCCCAGATATTTTTTCTGGGAGCCGAATTTACCCGCCAGTACGCGGAATACTTCGGAAGTTTGCAAAAAGCAGCGCAAATGCGTAACAATTTGCAAAAAGTGGCAAGCCCTTAGTGTAAAATTTACATATAACATTGTTCAGCATGTGTCCACGCCGTCTTTAGGGGCTTACCCGCTCCGGCAGGCCGCAAAAAACACATTCGTTCAAGATAAAGTCGAGGAAGAAATGATACGTATTGCCATCTGTGACGATCACCAGATTGTTCGAGCAGGATTCAAGCAGATTTTTTCTGAGATCAGCGACATTGAAGTCGTCGCTGAAGCCACCAGCGGAAGGGAAGCGCTGGATATTGCACGCAAAAAAATCTGCGACGTTATGCTGCTCGATATCAGCATGCCGGATCAGAGCGGTATCGATACGCTGCGCACCATCAAACAGGGCCAGCCCGAACTGCCCATTCTTATCCTCAGCGGCTACCCTGCACAGCAGTATGCGGTGAATCTGCTGAAGATGGGTGCCAACGGCTATCTGAACAAGGAATGCGACGCAGAAGAGTTGATCAAGGCAGTGCGCACTGTCGCCACCGGCCGCCGCTATGTCAGCGCAGCCGTGGGCGAAATCCTGGCACAGGGTTTCGACCATGATGCGACTGCCGCCATCCATACTGAATTGTCAGACCGCGAGTTTCAGGTATTCCTGCGTTTGGCCAAGGGTGAGTCGGTATCCGACATCGCCGTCAAGCTGTCGCTCAGCGTCAAGACCATCAGCACCTACCGCACACGCGTGATGGAAAAGATGGGCCTGCATTCGAACAGCGACCTGACTTACTACGCACTGAAAAACAATCTGTTGGAATAAATCTGAAAAAACGATGAGGCGCGGGCCCTGCGCGGCCCCGTGAATACGGAGAACCAATCAAGATGGCTGCCTGTGGCGGCCATTTTGCTATGTATTTTTGCTACGTATTCAAGGTGATTTTAGAGGGAGGCTCACTGCGGAAGCGGCGGGAAAGAAGCAAAGGCGAAGCCGCAAAAACAAGCCGACTGTATGATACTGCCATGATCACCCCAACGCAAAGCCTGGAGCCCCAGGCAGCGTGTTAATGCACCATCGCGTGTATGTGATTAACGAGCACGTCCATGTCGCGGGACTTATCAAAGAAGGCCTCTGCACCCAAAGCCAATGTACGAGCTTTCAGCGCGGTACTGGGATTGCTGGTAAATACCAGCCGTTTTCCATAGGGCCGTGCATCGCTCTTCAGCGCGGCAAGCACCGCTAGGCCATTGCCTTCGCGCAGGCCGATATCGACAATCGCAACGTCCCATTCCTTCGAGCGTAATTGGCTCAAGGCATCTTTTTCGTTTTCTGCGAAGCCGATTACTTCGATTTCTCCGGATTGCTGCAAGATGTCGATGAGTACGGACCGGATCTTGATCGCATCTTCTATTAAAAAGACTTTCAATTTTTTGTCGATGTTCATTATGTAGACCTGTTGCCTGGTCTTTTTTTGTATCTATCAATTTTCCTTATGTATACGCATTCTAGGGACAGACTTATCGGAACGCAATAAGCTTACGCGGATGAGGATGTAGGACAATGACTACTGTGTACCACTTCGCGGGCCGAAACCGCTTTTGATGCTAGCCATAAACCGCACAAAAAAATACAATAGGCAATATCTTTGACGCTGCCGCCTGCGTTGACCGTACCTGATGTCCACCTGAATGCGCTTTGCGCGCGCTCTGAAAACGCCGCATGCGCGCCGATAGCACCGCCGCAACGCGCGGATGAAAATGTTATGCTCGTTGTTATTCTATTGATCGATTGATCGTTAAGGCCCTGGTTCAAGTGAAAAAAAACAAATCCGCTTCCCTACCTGTTTATGTCACTGCGCTGTTCCTGATCTGCCTTGTGACGCTGGCCGGTTCGGCCGTCTCCAATTACCAGAATCTGCAAAAACTGAAACAGAACAATGACTGGATGGAGCACGGCTGGAGTGTCAAGGACCATTTAAAAAATATCAACCTGCTCATCATGGATGCAGAGAGCAGCCTGCGCGGCTACTACCTGTCGGAAGACCCTGTCTACCTCGGCCCATGGAAGACTGCCAAGGAAAAGCTGGAGTCGGAATTCACCCTGCTGGGCACGCTGGTGCAAAACAACCCTTCGCAGGTCAAGAATCTGGCGCAGCTGCACCTGCTGTTCGACCGCAAGATGAAGGCCTTTGACGAAGGCACCGGCCTGTTCAAGGACGGTGGGCTAAATGAGGTCGTCAATGCCGTCAAGCTTGGCGATGGCCGCGAAATCATGGATGAGATCCGGCTGCTGGACATCATCATGGAAAAAGAAGAACTGGAGCTGCTAACCGCCAGACGCGATCGCTTCTATGAGGAATACCAGCATGGACTATGGATAGGCAATGCGATCATCGCTATCGCAATCCTGATCCTGATGTTGTTCTATCGCCTGATCGGCAGGAGCTTTAACAAGCAGCGTTCAGTGGAAGATGCGTTGAAACTGGCTAACGACAACCTGGAAACCACCGTGCTGGCGCGCACCGAGCAGCTATCGGTGCTGTCGCGCCACTTGCTGAGCGTTTCGGAAG
>JAYSKH010000366.1:0-6664 GCA_043726505.1 Undibacterium sp.
CTCAAACTCATGGTAGTTGATGCGGTCGTACAATTCCATGCGGGTCTGCATGGTGTCAACAACACTCTTCTGCGTGCCTTCGCGGCGGATTGTCGTGTACACGTTTTCGGCCGCCTTGTTCATCGCGCGGAAAGCTGACAGCGGATACAGCACGATGCCTACATCGGCGGTTTTCAGTTCATCTACGGTGAACAGCGGCGTGGCGCCGAATTCGGTGATGTTGGCCAGGATAGGTACTTTGACTGCGCTGGCAAACTGCTTGTACATGCTCAACTCGGTAATCGCTTCCGGGAAGATCATGTCCGCACCCGCTTCCACGCAGGCAACGGCACGTTCTATTGCGGCATCCAGACCTTCCACCGCCAGCGCATCGGTACGCGCCATGATGACGAAGTTTTCGTCGGTACGCGCATCCACTGCCGCCTTGATGCGGTCTACCATTTCAGCCTTGCTGACGATTTCCTTGCCGGGACGATGGCCGCAGCGTTTGGCGCCAACCTGGTCTTCGATGTGCATGGCGGCAGCGCCGAACTTGATCATCGATTTAACGGTACGCGCCACGTTGAATGCCGAAGCGCCGAAACCGGTATCCACATCAACCATCAGCGGCAGATCGCATACGTCGGTAATGCGGCGCACGTCGGTCAGTACATCATCCAGGTTGGAGATGCCAAGGTCAGGCAAACCCAGCGAACCTGCAGCGACACCGCCGCCAGACAGGTAAATGGCTTTGAAGCCGGCGCGCTTGGCCAGCAGCGCGTGGTTGGCGTTGATCGCGCCGATCAGTTGCAAGGGGGATTCTTCCTGTACTGCCTTGCGGAAGGCAGCGCCCGCAGAATAATTGCTCATTTGAAACCTTTTTGAGGATTAATGTGTGTGACAACTCTCGTTATAGTGCAATCGCCATGCCAGTGCGACCCTGTCTTTTCCTTTTTTGTCTAGGCCTTGTAAATCAAACACTTAAGGCGATGGACGCGGGCACAACATTCACACGGAATCCCGAATATGTTTCATAATACGTTTCATACCAAAATATGAAACAAAATTGAAACATGCAATGAAACATCTTTCGAAACACTGCTTTCCATGAGAACCGTCTCCGCCCCGCCTCGCGACAGCGGCGATAAACCTGTCATCTGGACGGTATCCATCTCGCGCCTGTTCGACCTGTTCCGTGACATCATGGTCGAATATGATGCCAGCGCCGCCATTGAACCCATACACATGGGTTTTGAAGAGGCGGCCATCCATATCCGCGAGCGGCTAAAGACCGAGCGCTGCGACGCGGTGATCGCCGCAGGGTCGAACGGTGCTTATCTGAAGAGCCGACTTTCGGTGCCGGTAGTGATCGCCAAGGCCAGCGGTTTCGATGTCATGCAGGCGCTGGCGCGGGCGCGCAAGGTATCGGCAGAGATAGGCCTGATCACCTATCAGGAAACGATGCCAGAGTTGACGGAGTTCATGGGCACTTTCGGCTTCCGCATCATGCAGCGCACCTATGTGACCGAGGAAGATGCGCGGGCGCAGATCAGCGAACTGAAAGCCGCCGGCATCCAGGCGGTGGTCGGTGCCGGCCTGATCACTGATCTGGCCGATGAGGCCGGCCTGACCGGCATCTTCGTCTACTCTGCCGCATCGATACGTCAGGCCTTTGACGATGCACTGGAAATCGCTCGCCTGACGCGGCTGGAATCTGCGCGCGGGCGCAGCTACCCGGTTGCCGATTCGCTGCGCGCCCGGCATGGCATCAACGATCTGCGCGGCCAGTCGCAGGCCATGGAGGCAGTGCGCCAATCCATTACGCTGTTTGCCAGATCCCCGGCCACCGTGCTGATCCAGGGCGAAACCGGCACCGGCAAGGAGCTGGCAGCACAGGCCATGCACAGGGAAAGCCCACGCGCGCGGCAAGCCTTTGTCGCGGTCAACTGCGGCGCCATCGCCGAATCACTGCTGGAATCGGAACTGTTCGGCTACGAAGAAGGCGCGTTTACCGGCTCCCGCCGCGGCGGCCACGCCGGTCTGTTTGAAGCCGCACATCGTGGCACCTTATTCCTCGACGAGATAGGCGAAATGCCATCCAGCCTGCAAACCCGGCTGCTAAGGGTGCTGGAAGAACGCGAGGTGGTCCGTGTGGGCGGCACCCGGCCTATTCCCGTGGACGTGCGCATCATCAGCGCCACGCACTGCGACCTGGAAGCGCGGATGCGTGAGGGCCGCTTTCGCTCCGACCTGTTCTACCGGCTGGCCGTACTACGCCTGCCGCTTCCCGCACTACGTGACAGGAATGAAGACCTGGTAGAACTCGCAGAGTGGAGCCTGAAAACAGCAATGGCAGCACTGGGCTCGCGTCCGCACGCCAACCTGCACGCAGAAGTGCTGGCATGCGGAGACTTGCTAAAAAAATATGCATGGCCGGGTAATGTCAGGGAACTGCGCAACCTGATGGAGAGGCTGGCGCTATTCCTTGCCGCGCAGCCGCTGCAGGCACTGACGCCGAGTTTTGTCGCCAGGATCGCACCGGAAATCCTGGCAGAAAGCACAGGTTCAAGCTTGCATCGCAGTGCGCCGTCTGCTGTTGTACCGGGCGCCAACGCCCATCAAGCGAATACGCAAGTGGATATGCAGATGGACATGCAAGCGCCATCGCTGGCCGCACTGATGCGACGCTTCAACAACAACCGTGAAGCGGTCGCAGCTTACCTGGGAATCAGCCGCACGACGCTGTGGAGAAGATTGCGCAAGGCGGGAATAGCAGAAGATGCGGGAACATCAACGGTCTAAGCCATTTTTCTCTCGGGATTTTCTACGCTTGTGCTGCTTGTTCGCAGAAGATAATTAGGCTAGAAAATTGACATTGTTTGACGCTTGCCTCTCTATAGCCTAAGGTAAAATGAGTTCTATAGGAGCGAACGTCGCAAGACATCGAAAAAACACCATGGCATCTGAAAACAGCATTAAAAAACTATTGATCGTTGACGACAGCAAGGTGTCGCGCATGGTTATCCGCGCACATATCAAGGCTGTCCATCCTGAATGGGACATTCTCGAGGCGAGCAATGGCAGTGACGCCATCATGGTTGCCGACAGTGAATTGCCCGACTACTGCACGATGGACATCAATATGCCCGGCATACTCGGCACCGACGCTGCAGAGCAGATCCTTCAAAAGCATCCATCCATGCGCATCGTCATTTTTTCCGCCAATATCCAGGAAAGCTTCCAGATGCGCTCCAGCGCCGTGGGTGCCGTTTTTGTTGCCAAGCCGGTTACAGAAAAATCCATCGCGCATGCACTTGAGCACTTCAAGGGTGTAAAGTGAATAACCTGACAGAACTTCACCTGGATGCACTAGGCGAGGTTTTTAACATCGGCGCCGGCCGCGCCGCGGCCAGCCTCAGTGAAATTGTCGGCGACGAAGTAAAGCTGTCCGTACCGTCGGTGGAAATCCGGAAGTCATCGGAAGTCAATGCCGCGATCCTGGAAATGAACAGCGCCAAATTCGGCGCCGTCACCCAACAGTTTACCGGCCCCTTCGATGCCAAGGCGCTGCTGTTATTTACCGAACACCATGCGCTGGAAATCGTGCGCGACATGATGGGTTCGCAGATGAGCACCGAAGAGCTCGCCGAATTCGAGCAGGATGCGATGTGCGAACTCGGCAACATCATCCTGAATGCCTGCCTGTCGGCGATGGCCGACATGCTCAAAATCTCGCTGAGCAGTTCTCTGCCCAGCTATACCGTGGCGACCACCGAAGAACTGTTCCGGAGTATAGGTCAAAACCACGATCAGCCCTTCATCCTGATCCTGCATATAGACCTGATCATAGAAAAGCGGCTGTCGGAAGGCCACCTGGTATTTTTGCTCAGTTCTGAATCATTGAAAAATCTCGTCTCACACATAGAGCGTTATCTGGAAAGTATTTAATGTCGTCGCCATCGCATCATCTGCCTGACTTGCCTGCCTCGACCCTGGGGCTGATCTTCAACGCCGTCAACATGGGCTTGATCCTGGTTGACGCGGATGAGAAGGTATTGCTATGGAATGAATGGATGAGCAAGCACAGCGAACTGCCGCCGGAGCAGGTATCAGGAAAAAAACTGGCTGACGTGTTTGAAAGTACAGCTTCTCCGGCGTTCCTGGCAGCGGTAAGAAATACGCTGAGCCATGGCTTGCCGGTATTGCTGTCGAATGCCTTGCACCGCACCCCGCTGCCGTTGTTCGACCCTGCGGAGCTCGGCGAAGAAAAAATCCGCATGCATCAGTCCATTTCCATCACTCCGCTGAATGCTGCAGACGGCACACGCTGCTGCCTGATACAGATCACCGATTCCAGCACTTCCATCAAGCGCGAGAAAATGCTGCGCTCGCATTCCGAAATGCTGAAACTGGAGGCGACCACCGACAGCCTTACCGGCATCTACAACCGCCGTTTTTTCGACGAGCACTACAAGATGGCGCTGGGCCACTCACGGCGCGAGAGGCTACCGCTGACGGTATGCATGATCGATATCGATTTCTTCAAGCAGTACAACGACTATTACGGGCACTTTGCCGGCGACAAGGCGTTGATCACAGTTGCCAATACGCTAAAGGCGCAGCTATACCGCTCTACCGATGTACTGGCGCGATACGGCGGCGAAGAGTTCATCCTGATGCTGCCAAACATGCCGGAAGAGTCCGCATTGCAGTTTGCCGAAAAACTGCGCTCCGCCATCTGGAACCTCGCAATGCCGCATGCCAAGTCCAGGATCTCCCAGCAATTGAGCATCAGCATAGGCGTCAGCACTTATAACCAGGAACATGAAGGCGACCTGAAGATATTGCTGAAATGTGCCGACGCTGCCTTGTATAAAGCGAAACAGAATGGCCGCAACCAGAGCGTGCAGATGCCGCTGAGCGACATGACCACCATTACAACTGTCAGTTAAAGTTAACTAAAGTCAGCTAAATAAACAGTTGACGCGGTCCTGAATATTCATTTATATTAGATTCATGTCCTCGAAACGCTCCACATCAACTGCCAGGAAACTGACCCGCACCAAGCAAGACTTGTTGCTGGCGTCGTCCGCATTGATGTTGCTAACACTACTAACTCTACTACTAGTTAAATAATCTAGTTGTAGCAGCACGCATTACCCTAGCAGTAAATCCCAACCGAATACAGTAGCACCGGATCAGCCAGACTGATTCAACACGAGAGCCGACATGCACGCATACGCAGCCACCGTAACAGCACCTCAAAGCGAAACCATCGCATTGAACGTTGCTGCGCGCCTGTCAGCCGCGTCCACACTGCTGCCCTCCCTGCTACAGCTATCGCTACTACTGCTACCGATCGGTTACCTGGCCTCGCGTTAAGTTCTTGAGTGGCAGCCAGTTAGCCTACCGCCACATCCCCGTTATTTCATTTTAATCATTTATTAAAACCTGCCCGGCAATGCGCCAAGGCGAGCTGCCGTCCCTACCGGAGAAAAACATCATGATGTCACCCAACCCGTCTGCAAAATACCGCGCCTTTCCTGCCGTCCAGCTGCCTGACCGCACCTGGCCCAACCAGGTCATCAGCAAGCCGCCGGTCTGGATGAGCACCGATCTGCGCGATGGCAATCAGGCGTTGATAGAGCCGATGAGCGCGGCGAAAAAACTGCGCTTTTTTGAGATGCTGGTCAAGATAGGGATTAAGGAAATCGAGGTCGCCTTCCCCTCCGCTTCCGATACCGATTTTGATTTCGTGCGCAAGCTGGTAATAGAAAACCGTATTCCAGATGACGTGACCATCGAGGTGCTGACACAGTCCCGCGAAGACCTGATACGCCGCACCGTGGATTCCGTGCAGGGTGCAAAACGCGCGATCATCCACCTGTACAACCCGGTTGCGCCGGCATTCCGGCGCATCGTATTCGGCATGACGCGCGAAGAAGTCAAGGCGATTGCCGTCACCGGCACCACGCTGATCAAGCAACTGACTGATGCGCGGCCAGAGACGGAATGGACTTTCGAATATTCGCCCGAAACCTTCAGCATGGCGGAGCTGGATTTTTCCAAAGAGATTTGCGATGCCGTCGCCGATATCTGGCAGCCCACGCCGCAACGCAAGATGATCGTCAACCTGCCGTCCACGGTGGAGTGCACGACACCGAATGTGTACGCCGACCAGATCGAATGGATGCACAGGAACCTTGCAAGGCGCGATTCCATCGTGCTGAGCGTACATCCGCACAATGACCGCGGCACCGCCGTTGCGTCGGCAGAGCTGGCCGTCATGGCCGGCGCCGACCGTGTAGAAGGCTGCCTGTTCGGCAATGGCGAACGCACCGGCAATGTCGATCTGGTGACGCTGGCGCTGAATCTGTATACACAGGGTGTGCATCCGGGCCTGGACTTTTCCGATATCGATGCGGTACGGCAGTGCGTGGAAGACTGCAACCAGTTGCCGGTGCATCCACGCCATCCGTATGTCGGCGATCTGGTGTTTACCGCTTTCTCCGGCTCGCACCAGGACGCCATCAAGAAGGGTTTTGCCAAGCAGGATAAAAACGGTATCTGGGAAGTGCCTTATCTGCCTATCGACCCGGCAGATCTTGGCCGTAGCTATGACGCGGTCATACGCGTCAATAGCCAGTCCGGCAAGGGCGGCATGGCCTTCCTGCTGGAGCAGGAA
>JAYSKH010000367.1:0-16462 GCA_043726505.1 Undibacterium sp.
CAGCAGGTAGTTTTTGTCCTTGTCCACGCGCACATACAGCTTGGCGACGGAACGTGCATCAAATCCCTTGACGGAGCTATCGCCATAGACCGGGTAAAACTGGTCCGGCTGGATATCGCGCATCAGATTGGTCTGCGTCTGCTTGTCGGAATCGTAAGCTGCCGTCAGCAGGTATTCTCCCTTGACCATGCCCTTCAGGAAGAACGCAGTGCGGTAGGCGTAGCTACCCTTCCCATTGGAAAAACTGCGGCTGAAGTCACGAATTTCCTGTTCAAACACATCGCTGTTGCGCGTCTGCGCCAGTTGCGACGTGGCGATGTTGTTCAGGTTGATGATGCCTTCCACCAAACCGACGGCAACCATTTCGCGCAGCTCCGGCAAGAAGCTGATGCTGCCTGTCGCTTCTTCGGCGCCGGCGGTAATGCGCACGCGCACATCCATCGGTTCGCTCGGTGCGATCAGCGAGAATTCGGCAATGCCGTTTTCTACCTTTAGCTGCGTGCCGGGCGTTGCCTTGTCCAGATCACGCCTGCCGGGACCGAGCTCATCGGTTTTCGCCTTGGCCAGCTGGATGCGGCCGCCGGTGTTTTCTATCGTCGCAAAGCTGCTGCCCTGCACCGGCTTGCCATCCCGGCCCAGCAGGCGCACGGTGAATTTCACCGGCGTCTGGCCGTCTGCCGGAATACCGTCGCGGTCCAATTCAACGATGATCTTGGCGACCTGCGCATTGGCTGCGTAATCTGTTGCACCTATGGTCTGGCGGAACACTTCCGGCCGGCCTGCCGGAACCATGTTTGATGCCGGATTCAGGCCACGGCTATCGCCGGCGATGCCCATGTAGGCCGTGGAAGATGGTGAGGCTTCCTGCGCCATCGCCGCCATCTGCGGATAGGCGCAAGCCAGGGCCAGCGTCAGCATGCTGCAACGTGCCTTCAGTTGCTTTCCTTTTCTTTGGCGCACAGGGGTCATTGAATGCACTGAGTGCGGGCGTTTATTTGCCGACATGTGTGCCTCCCTGTGTTTGGTTCATCGGTAACAACGGTGTTGGAATATCTAGCTCATGCTCAGACTGCCTGACTGGCTCCTGCAAAGGCGGCCCATCGGGCGGCACCGCATACCTGGGCTTGACGGCCTGCTGGTTGGCGGAATCGGTAGCCTCCTCCGGCGCTACCCTGCCCTTGCTTTCAAAGCGCAAGCCCGGCGTCTGTTTTTTCTCGGTCTGCGGTGCGCTGACTCCGCCCTGGCCGCGCCGTGCCTTCACCTGTTCCAGCACGGTGTTGGAGCAGCTGCCTTCGATAAAGTCGGCACGGTGCAGTTCGCCATTCTGCAAATCGACGAACAGGCTGTTGGCGTCGCCGGCATTGCGGTTGCTGGAGGTCGTCAGGCGGCTGCCGCGCGGCAGTGTCAGCTTGTCGACTTTCAGCACATGGGTACGAGGCGACACGCCGCAGATACTGTATTTGCCTTCCGAGTCGGAGATCAGCGAAGTGCCGTCTTCCATGTACAGGCGCACGCCGGGGATGCCCAGTTCTTCCTGGTCCTGGATATGGTTGCCATTGCAGTCAACAAAGATCTTGCCGACGATGCAGGCATCATCGGTGAACACGCCACCGGTCACGCGTACTTTCCAGCGCGCTTCGCCGGAACTGCCGCTGCCCGATACTGCCTGCGCGCGGTTGATGCCGTCGCCCTGCTGCGCGCCGACACCTACCCTGACGCGGTAAGTCAGCGTGATGGACGATGCCGCAGGGATGTCGCCCACGGCGAACTGCAGCACAGGCCCTGCGCCGCCGGCCGGATCTGCCTTGGCAACATTATTGAGGCGGTAGCTGCCGGCGATGTAGCGGAAACCAGCAGGCATGCTGTCGATCACGGTCGTCTTGGCGGCAAGCTGCGCACCGCGGTTGAAGACCTGTATCGTGTACAGCAGGCTGTCGCCCAGTTCCACCACATCGGTAGAGCCGGTTTTGGTGATAGCCAGGTTGGAACCAGAATACGGGTCCAGCGGAATATGGTTATTGACGATTTCCTGATCCTGGCGGCCGGCCTGCAGCGTCAGGTAATACGTGGTGCTCTGGCTGCCGGTAGGCGGCGTCTTTTGCGGCTGCACTTCCAGCACGCCGGGAGCCGGTGGCGTCATCAATGGAGAACTTGGCTTGATGATGCCGGACGGCGCAGGCAGATAACCGGCAGGCGGCGTCACCACCAGCGAGAACTTGCAGTTTGCCGGTGCCGTAGGGTCGCCAGCCAGCAGGAATTTATAGAAACCGTCGCTGCCTACCGTCATCTGCGGATTGCCCTGCGCATCCTTCGCATAGGATTCGTAGTTGATGATGTGCTGCTGCGGTGAATAACCGGCGCAGATACCGTCCGGGACAAAGTCGACGATGGCGCCTGGCACCGGCAGCCGCGTCGTGGAATCGTAGACGACACCGTTAGGGTCGATAGGCAGGCTTTGTTCCGGCGCAGTAATTTCACCGGCAGAACGCGGCACCGGCAGACGTACTTCGAGTACCTGGTAGCCATCACGCGTGACGACCTGCGAGAAGTAGTCTGCGCCAGTTGCCTTGGCTTCGTTATTCGTCACCACACCCGGGAATACGATGCGGCTGGCCGGATCGCGGAACACAACACGGTAGACGCTGCCCGGCTCCAGGTTAGGGAACTGGTAGAAGCCGCTGCTGTTGGTTGTTGTCGATGCGGTAGGGCCAGAACGGAGTACGTCGCTGAACGAGCGCGTGGCGTTGGCCGGGCTGCTCATGTCGTACAGTTCCACTATCCACGAAGGCAGCAGCTTGTCACCGCCATCCAGACCATTCTTCAGCATGCCGCCATCCAGCCATACGCTGCCGCTGAGACCTGCGGCAAACTGTATCGGCGTATCAACATGGCACACGTTGGCTTGCGGAGTCGCCGCGCACTGCAGTGGATTGGACAGCTCGCTAGCGGTCGGCTGCGCGGACGGACTCTCGCCGCCGCCAGCAACGCTGACCACGTTGCGGACAGGGCTTGCCGCCTGCGCGCCGCTGCGGATATCCACCGCCAGCGAAATTGGATTCGGGTTGCTTTGGCCTGGCTGCAGCACCAGCGTGCTGTCACAGGCGACGCTGATACGGTCGGCGGATAGCGTGCAGATCCAGCCGCTACCGCTGGCAGCAGTCATCACCCATTTTTGTGGCGCTGCAGTGGTAGCGAGACGGTCAGTCACCGTGTAGTTGCCGCTGGTAGGCTGGCTGCCGATATTGGCAACGCTCAGCGTATAAGTAGCGCTGTAGCCTTCGGTAAAAGTAGCTTTTGATACCGATTTGGTCACGACCAGATCAGGCGAAGAACGTGCATAGCCGGTATCAACAACGCAGGTGGCCTTGATGCCGGGCGCCACATACGCAGGACAGCGGCCGGTAGTCTGGCCGTTGGTGACAATGATGTTCTGCGCTTCGGTTCCTGGCGTGGTCTGCGTGATGTTGGCAGGGCCGACCAGCTGAGTCAGGTAATTGCCTGCGGGGACATTGTTGAATACATAGTCGCCGTTGGCATCCACGACAGCGGTAAGCGCTTTGCCGTCGGCGCCCGTTACCGGTGTTCCGTCCGGGTTCAGCAGTTTGACGGTGATCGTCGTACCTGAATAGTTGGGCTCGTTGCCGTTCTGGTTGCGGTCCTTGTTATCGTCAAAGAACACGTGACCGTCGATATTGCCTGTTGGCGGGCGATAACCTATAGGGCAGAAACTATTCGCTGCTTGCGGGCCGATAGGCGCAGGGCAGGACGTAGCGCCGGCGCCGACGGCTGCCGCCAGGTTCTGGCTCTGGTTATTTGTCGTATTGCTGTAGCCGGCCGGGCCGACTGCTTGCACGCTGACATTGCCGGGAGGGACGCTGGCGTGATAGCTGCCGTCCGCGGCTACCGTAACCAGTTGCACAGCACCCAGCGAATCAGTGATCCTGACTGACAGATCGCCTGCATACTGCGTGGACACGGAATCCGAGCCGAAGATATTCGACAGGTTTTTTTCCGTGGCCGACTGCGTCTGGCTGGAGTCGTTGTCTATCCATACCTTGCCGCTGATCTGCACCAGCACTGCTGGAGGATCATTGCTGATCTCGGCAAAGTTGGTGTCCGTCACCTGGCGGCCTGCGACGATGGCGATGCCGCTGATGATTTCAGAGCTGCTTACCGTGCCGCGCACCGTTGTAGTCTGGTCCTTGCCGGCGAAGGCGCCGGGAGTAGCGCTGACGATGCCGGAAGGCTGGGTTTCAGTGACGGTATAGCTGCCAGGGCGCAGGCCTGCAAACAGGTAGGCGCCGGTGCCGCTGGTAATCTGTGTGGTATTGACGGTATTGCCAAGGTCGTCGGTGCCAGTCAGTGTCAGCGTCACGCCACCGAAAGGCGCATCGGTGCCGGGCTGATAGTTCTGATTGGGGCCCGGCGTCGGCGAACTCGGCGTGCGTTCCTTGAAGACAAAACCTGCAATACTGCCCGGCAGTACTTCGCCGAAGTTGTTGTTCAGCGAGCTGTTGCCGCTGGCAGGGATGATGTACTTGATTGCGCTGGCGCTGCCCGCGCCTGCCATTTCATGCGTCACGGTGCCTGTTACGCCGCCCTGGCCCGCAGTGACGGGAGAAGGCGCGCCGCTGGTTGGTGCGATACATGCGGCGGAAGTATCCGCGCAGCCTGGCGTGCCGCCCGGCGCACTGCCCGGCGTGGTAATGCCGCGCAGCGTGGTAACGCCGCCGATGGCTGGCTGCGCCGTTTGTTCTGTCACCGTGTATTTACCGGTTTGCAGCAGCACAAAAGAGTATTTGCCGTTGGCATCGGTCGTGGCAGTTACGCTGGAGGCAACTGCCGCGTTGGAAACTGGAAGATCGTCGCCGCTGCCGTTGTCATCAACACCGTTGGCGCCGAAACCATAACCAGACAAAGTCATGACCACGCCGGGTATGCCGGCTTCGCCGCCATCCTTAACGCCGTTGATATTGTTGTCTGCATAGACAAAACCTGACAACTCCAGCGCTGCACCGCCCGGCTCCGGGAAGTTGAAGTTCACGCCGTTCTGCGCGGACGACAGGTTGATATTGGAAATCAGGCTCAATACCGGCGAAGCGCTATTGTTGTTCGACGCCGTGCCGGCGGTGGCCGTACCGGTGCCGGGCTGCGGCGTGCCGTTGATCATGAAACCGGCGGGCTGCGTCTGCGTGACCGTATAGCCGTTGGCGCCGCCGGTGCTGGAAGGCGGCAAGCCGTCAAACAGATAGTCGCCCTTGGTCGCGCCTGTGGCGCTGTTGGAGGTCACAGTTTTGTTGACGGGGTTGCCGTACAGATCGACGCCGGACAGCGTGATCGTTACGCCGCCTATGCCTTCATCCTGCCCTGTCGCGGTACCGTTCTGAATACCGTTGTTGTTCAGGTCGGCAAAAGTACGGCCGCCCAGCGAAGCGTCTTTGACCTGTGTCTGCGCTCGGCCATTGGTATTGGTGTTGTCGCTGTTGCCCGGGATAGGATCGATGGAAATATCAGTGCCGGTGCCGTCCTTGCCGGGTTCTACGGTTGCCTGGTTCTGGCGGTCAGTCAGGAAGGGGCCGGTAAAGATATCGTACTTGGCGCGCGCATACAGTGTCAGCGTCAATACGTTGGTTGCGCCGTTATTGCCGGGGAAGGTACCCAGCAGATCGCAGCTGACGGTTTGCGACTGGCCGGTGGCCGTCAATGATGCCGGCGTGGCGGAGCAGGATATCGGTGTGGTCGTATCCAGCGCCAGACCTGCGAAACTGCCTTTGACGACGGTCGGCGTGTAATTGGTGCCATTGATCGTGCCGGTCATGAATTCAAAATTCGGCGGAAGGAAATCCTTGACGCGCATGCCGGTTGTGTTGCTGCCGCCATTGTTGCGGACAACGATCTGATATTGCACCGGCTGGTTGATATCAACCGGGCTAGGTGTCACACGGGTTTTACTGACGACTTCCAGATCCGTCTTGGGGAAGATGACGTCGTTGACCGCAGCCAGGTTGTTGCCTGCAATGGCAGGGTCTGCAGAGCACTTGCCGGAGCTTTCGTAGGTATTGGTTTCATCCGCGCATACGTGGGCGGCGTTGCCAAACACAATCGGCGACACGGATGTGCCGGTCATATCCATCGCAATTTCAAAATTCACTTCCTTGCCTGCATCCAGGAAGTCGTTCGCCAGGCTAGCATCCAGCTGGCAAGTCACTGCCTGGTCCTGGCCGGCCTGCGTACAGGCCACTGCCTTGGTATCCAGCGTAAAGCCGGCGCTCGCTGCGGCAGCATTGATCTTGTCCGGCATGGCGCTGGCCATCGCCAGGTGGAAGCCGGCCGGAATAGTCAGCACGTCGGTCATGATGATGCCTTCAGCGCGCGACGGGCCGGCATTGCGGATGCTGAAGCGGTAGCGCAGCTGGTCGCCTATCGCAAATGACGTCTGGCCAGAGGGCAGCACACGTACCTTGCCCTGTTGCAGGTCGATTGCCGGCACTTTTATGTCAAAGGTGGCGGTCTTGCTGTTGTTGGACGTTGCCGCGGCATCGTTGCACGCGCTGGAAGTGGAAACCGGCGTGGTGACGGTTTCAGTCCTGAATTCGCAATAGCTAGGGTCGAGCACAACCGATGCGGTATTGGTAGCGCCGGTATACAGAATGCTGTTGGCGGCAGATACGATGCCGGTGGGTTTCTTGATGCGGGCGCTGATGACGATGGTCTGCGTTTCATATCGGTTGATCTGCGCGGTATTCGTGCACGAAATCGCGCCTGTGCTCAGGTTGCTTGCCGCGCAATTCATCTTGGCCGCATTGGAAGGCGTAACGCTGACAACTTCATAGGCGACTGTGGCCAGCGTTGGCGTGCCGGTGAACAGCGTATCGGTGATGGTGAACTGGCCTGCGCCGGTAATGTCGGCGACGCCCAGGTTTTCTGCGGTGACGTTGAACTGCACAATCTGGCCGACGGAGGGCGTGGCCGGCGTCACGGTTTTGGTAGTCAGCGCGACGTCGACACGCGGTACAACATTGACGGCTGCGGCGTCATTCAGCTGGCCGCCTGCCGAAGCGCTGAGGATCGCATTCGGCGAAGTCAGCGTTGCGGTATTGCTCAGGATGCCGCCCGTCAGCGCGCGGGATACCGGTACGTCCACGGTAATCGTCGTGCCTGGAGGCACATTGGAAAACGAACATGTCAGGCCGTTGTTGCCTGCACCGATATTCGGGCAGCTGCCGAAAGTGGATGGCGTGGTCGTTACGGTGATCGCCGGTGTCTGGAAATTGGGCGCCGGTGCGCCGGTGCTGGTGACATTGACGATGCCGGGCAGCGTATCGGTCAGCAGCAGTGTGGGAATAGTCTGCTGGGCGGCATTTGTGCCTACGGTAGGCGTAGTGATAGTCATGCGCCAGTACAGCGTATTGGCCGAACCCAGCAGCGTGGGTGCGCTGCCTACTGCATCGAAGTAGGTCGTGCTATCGACCGACGATTCCTTTTTGATGCTGACCTGTGCATTGCCGGATACAACCGGCGTGGCGATCAGGCCATTACCGGCGTCGGCGCAATCATTGCCGGTGCGCCCGCCGTCCGGCGGCTGCGGGCCTGCGGCGTCTGCCAGGCCTAACGCCGTCAGCGCCTGCGAACCGGTACAGGCGCGGTTGGTCAGTTCTATCGGCGAGGCTACCGTAGCTATCGTTGAGGTAAAGCTGACCGACTTGGAGGCGCCCACTGCCAGCGTGCCGGGACCGGCATTGCTGCAAGTGATGCGTGTCGTCCGGTTGCTGTCGCCGATGAAACCGGGCGGCGTGATGCCGGTATCCACCACGCAGGACCAGCCGGCGGTAACGCCGGTAATACTACCGCCATTGACTTCTTCAGGGCGGGCAAAATCGACGATGCGCAAAGGCTGGCCGGCGCTGTAAGTGGCAACGCTGGTACTGGCGGCATCGTTGGTGATCGTCAGCGTGCTGGTCACCGAAGTGCCGGATGGCTGCGGACCGCCCGGTGTTTTGCTTTTGGATGCGCGCAGATCGGCAAATGGGCTAACGATCTGATAAGGCAGCAGCACGCTATTGTTGCCAAGATTGGCATCGCCCATGCCGCCAGGCGGCGTTACCAGTACAGGGAAGCTGGATGCTTCGCTGGCAGAAGGCATCGTCAGCGGAATAATGAAGCTCTGTGTGCCGGCAATCGAGACCGCCCCCACAGTACAACTGACCAGTGTGCCGCTGTAGGTGGTACCGCTGACGGTACGCGACTGCGACGCTGTCGATGTACAGCCCGCAGGCAGTGTACCAATGGTGAAGCTTGCCGGAACGATGGTTTCCACCACACCGCCACTGATGCTGACCAGCGGCCCATTGTTTTTATACGTAATGGTCAGCGGTTGCGATGTGCCGACACTTTGCGCGGCAGAAGGAAAACTGCCCTGCGCCTGGATGTCTGTACCGGGATCCACCGTGTAGTTGACGGTGACGGTATTGTTGCCGGTATTGGAATCAAAATACTTGGTATTGGCCGAAGAGATCGAGGCTGTATTGGCAAACGAACCGTTATTGCCCGGCGCGCCGCTCAGAATAATGGAGCTGGCATTCAGCGCTGCCGCGGTGAAAGGTCCGGCATAGGTACAGGTCAGCGTGCGGCTGCCGTTAGCGCTGGAAGCTGAGTTGCATGAGGGTGTAATGCCGGTGAAGCTTACGCTGCCCAGACCGTAATCGGCGGCCGTACCCGGCAGATTGTCTACGACGACTACCGAGGCGCCCGTGGGCGCATCGTCACCGGAGGCGATCTGCGGCGTCAGCGTGAAGACCGTGGTAGCGCCGGCAATAGGATTGCCGGCAGGTGAAGATTTGACCTTGCCGACGGTGATGTCGCCGGTGCTGTTGACGGTGCCGGAAAACGTCGCTGCCGGAGGTGAAGTGCCGGTAGCGTTCAGGTTAAAGCCGCCGAGCGCGAAGCCCTTGACCTGGAAGGTAACGGTACCGCCGTCACCGGCCGTGCCGTCCGGCACATCGCATACCATATTCGGCGCCGTGTACACGCAGCCGGCGGGCGGCGCAGGCGGATTGACCGTCAGTTCCGCAGGAATAGTCACCGTGATCTTGTCCCCGGTGCCGGTTGTTACACGCGACCAGTCAACGTTGACGGCAACAATCTGGTTGCGGCCAAGATCGGTGGCGGAGGTTACCGACGTTGCCACCACTTGCGCGTGCGCAGAGGCACTTAGCAGGATGG
The DNA here is from genome assembly GCA_043726505.1 of Undibacterium sp. GTDB lineage: Bacteria > Pseudomonadota > Gammaproteobacteria > Burkholderiales > Burkholderiaceae_D > Undibacterium. The sequence continues at coordinate 9,223 of JAYSKH010000367.1, forward strand.
CCCCGGCACCCAGCGCAAGCCGGGTGTTTATGGCATTTCCCGGTGTAGGTACCCGCCCGCGCTGCCGGGCAGCCAGCGTGGGCAGCAGGGAGTTACGGATCTTGGACAGCAGCGAACTTATGGCATTCATGATTCTGGTCATCCTCGGATGGACGTCGGTTGCATTTTCAAAACCGGCGCTTTTTCCAGAAACAGGTGGTGCGGAAGACAGCGCGGCGTTTTTGCATCTGCGGCGCGTAGTGGAGTGATATCTGAAGCGATATCTGGAGTGCCCTGATTGGGACGAATCTCCGTCGTTACCAATACAAATTACCGCTATTATTTTTTTGTTTTAACAATTGTTTATAAATATTTGACTGGTAACTTACTGTAGATATTTATAAATTTTGCGTAGTGTACCAATGGAAATAGTTTCGCAATGTCAACAATTATTAACTCGTCAATTGTCAAATTAGTTAATGTTTTAAAAGCGAAGTTTTGCTCTCTGTGCCTTTGAAAATCGGCCAGTTTTCGGTAGAAAAATCGCCAAATACCGACTTTTCTTTTGCATGTGGCTAAAATTAGGCGGAAGACTTGTTGAAATGCGCGCTAACAAAAAGCAATTGAGATTGGCGTAAAAACGACAAGTGTTAAGGAACTTAAAGATTGGCGCGTATCTGTCATAAGTAACAGGTACCTCACTTTACGAAATAGTTTGTATCGTCTTTTTTCGAAATTCCTGTGCCGCTGCTTTTGCCATTTCTATAAGCAGGCAGGCGTCTTTTCTACTCGCTACGCTATAGAGGAAATCCCTTAACGGACGCAGGCAACACTGGACGCGAACGCGGCCCATGCAGAGGTAGCACGCGGCAACATCGAACGTGCGGGGCTCTCGTATATGGTGGATATCTACGTCGGCTAGGCGGCCGACGCTGCCGCTGCTGGAGCAGGCGGGCATCGGCGATAAGCTCGTGCGTAATGGCTTAGTGAGCGACGGCGCCAGCACCGACCAGAATGTCATCGGCGTGCGGCGCTTCTTTGATCTGATGCCTGCGAATCCGCGCCTGTCGGCCGCCGCGCTGCAGACCTCAGACAGCAAAGGCTAAGATGGCTTTTTTAATGCAATTGTTACTAACTGATCATTTACAGCTTTACTTGCAAGCCTGGATATCGCGTCGCATGCCGCTTCCGCTCCCCCGAAAAATCACCCCGCAGTGCACCATCGGCATGCACTGCAACATGAAATCGCCCTCAGTTGGCGCATTTTAAGCCAGCGCCGCAGCATCCTTTTTTGGGTTCTCCTATGACAGCCCCTCATCGACCGAATGGCACGGTGTTTGCTTCATGTCCTGTACCGGATCAACGATGATCCAACCATTTATTTATTTCTAACGCAGGTCTAACGGCGGACTTGTTAGGACGACGGCGTCCTCTGAACTGATTTTGATATCAGGTTCAGAGGACGCCTTTTTGTTTTTACAGGTATAAAAATGGCACATAAAGCTTCCAGCATAGAACTCTTCAGCCTCGCCACTCCACAGATGCGAGCCTTCCACCTGACCTGGATGGCGTTTTTCGCCTGCTTCTTCGCATGGTTCGCCTGCGCGCCGCTGATGCCGGTGATCAAGGCTGAATTCCATCTGTCCAACGACCAGATCGCCAATCTGAATATCGCTGCGGTTGCAGTCACTATCCTGGTACGACTGATCATAGGGCCGCTGTGCGACCGCTACGGCCCGCGCAAAACCTATACCGGATTGCTGCTGATAGGCGCGCTACCGGTGCTGGGCGTGGCGCTGGCGCAAAGCTATGAAGCCTTCCTGTTTTTCAGGCTATGCATAGGCGCGGTCGGCGCCAGTTTTGTGATCACGCAATACCATACCTCGGTGATGTTTGCGCCGAACGTCGTCGGTACCGCCAACGCAGCGGCGGCCGGCTGGGGCAATGCTGGCGGCGGTGCGGCGCAGGGCTTGATGCCGCTGATGCTGACTGCACTGGTGATGCTGGGCGTGACCGAGACAATGAGCTGGCGCTGGGCGCTGGTAGTGCCCGGTATTGTCATGCTGATCATGGCCGTGCTGTACTGGAAATACACGCAAGACTGCCCTGACGGCAATTACGCCGAGATGCGCGCACAAGGCATCGCTATCGAGGGTGGAAAAAAAGGCGGCTGGGCCAGCTTCCGTGCTGCAAGCGCCAACTACCGTGTATGGCTGCTGTTCATTACTTATGCCGCCTGCTTTGGCGTGGAGATCTTCATTCACAATATCGCTGCCATCTATTACGTCGACCACTTCGGCCTGTCTCTGAAAGCAGCCGGCACTGCGGCAGCAAGCTTTGGTCTGCTGGCTTTGTTCGCCCGTGCGCTGGGCGGCTGGCTATCCGACAAGACGGCACTGCACGGCAACCTGAACAGCCGCGCCATGCTGCTATTTGCGCTGATGATAGGCGAAGGTCTGGGCCTGCTGTGCTTCGCCAATGCCGGCAGCGTGACGCTGGCAATCACGGCCATGCTGGGCTTTGGCCTGTTCACACATATGGCCTGCGGCGCCACCTATGCACTGGTGCCGTTCATAGATCGCAAAGCTCTGGGCGGCGTGGCCGGCATCATAGGTGCCGGCGGCAATGTCGGCGCCGTGGCGGCCGGTTTTCTGATGAAGGGCATGGGCAGTACCCAGCAGACGCTGGCAGTGCTGGGCACGCTGGTGACGGTATCTGCGCTGTGCGCGCTGGCAGTGCGCTTCACTTCTGAACACAAAGCGAGCGAGCAAGCGCTACTGGACAGCCTGCTGCAAAACAAGAATATCCCCGCATAAGGACAAGCTCATCATGAAAATCATCGTCATCGGCCACGGCATGGTAGGCCACAAATTTCTGGAAAGCCTGGTCACCGGCAATGCGGCAGAAAGCGGCAATCTGGAAGTCACCATCTTGTGTGAAGAGCCTCGCCCCGCTTACGACAGGGTACATCTGTCCGAGTTTTTCGCCGGTAAATCTGCCGACGACCTGTCCCTGGTCACCCCGGGATTTTTCAATCGCGACAACTTGCTGTTGAAACTGAATGCGCGTGCGGTAGCGATAGACCGTGATGCCAAAACCGTCACGGTCAGCAGCGGTGAGCAGCTAAGCTACGACAAGCTGGTGATTGCGACCGGCTCTTACCCCTTTGTGCCGCCGGTACCGGGTAAGGACAGGAAAGACTGCTTTGTCTACCGTACGATAGAAGATCTGGAGGCGATGCAGGAATGCGGTGCACGCTCTAAAACTGGCGTCGTGATCGGCGGCGGGCTGCTGGGCCTGGAATGTGCCAAAGCCCTGCGCGATATGGATCTGCAAACCCACGTGGTTGAATTTTCCCCGCGCCTGATGGCGGTGCAGGTGGATGAAAGCGGCGGCCGCGTGCTGCGCAAAAAAATCGAAGACCTTGGTGTCACCGCCCACACACAAAAGAATACGGTGGAGATCGTTGACGGCGTCGATGGCACGCACAGGATGGTGTTTGCCGACGGCAGCCATCTGGATACCGATATGATCGTGTTCTCGGCCGGCATACGCCCGCGCGATGAACTGGCGCGCACTCATGGGCTGAAGGTAGGTGAGCGCGGCGGCATCGTCATCGACAATAGCTGCCTGACTTCCGATCCAGATATCTATGCGATAGGCGAATGCGCATTGTGGAACGGTAAAATTTTCGGACTGGTGGCCCCCGGCTATGACATGGCCCGCATTGCAGCCAAGCATATTCTGGGAACTGAAGGAAAAAGCGGTGAGAAAGCGGAATTCACCGGTGCCGACATGAGTACCAAGCTGAAGCTGATGGGAGTAGATGTCGCCAGCATAGGCGACCCGCATGCCACCGAAGCCGGCAGCCGCTCCTACCAGTTCACCGACGAGCGCAAGCAGGTCTATAAAAAAATCGTGGTTTCAGAGTGCGGGAAATACCTGCTGGGCGGCGTGATGATAGGCGACGCCAGCGAGTACGGCACTTTGCTGCAAATGATGCTGAACCGGATAGAGTTGCCGGAATCGCCGGAATTTCTGATCCTGCCGCAGGCGGACGGCAAGTCCAAACCCGGCCTGGGCGTGGATGCGCTGCCGGATGCAGCGCAGATCTGTTCCTGCAACGACGTCAGCAAAGGCGATATCTGCGCCGCCGTATGCGATGGCGCCACCAGCATAGGCGCACTGAAAACCTGCACCAAGGCGGGCACTACCTGCGGCGGCTGCGTCGCACTGGTAACGCAAATCATGAAGTCGGAAATGAAAAAGCAAGGTATGGCGGTCAACAACCATATCTGCGAACATTTCCCCTACTCGCGCCAAGAGATATTCCATCTGGTAAAGGTCGGTCAGATCAAGAGCTTTGATGCGCTGCTAGCGCAGCATGGCAAGGGTCTGGGTTGCGATATCTGCAAGCCGGTGGCGGCCAGCGTACTGGCGTCGTGCTGGAATGATTTCGTGCTGAAGAAAGAGCATGCCGGGCTACAGGACTCCAACGATTATTTCCTCGGCAATATACAGAAAGACGGCACCTATTCCGTCGTACCGCGCATGGCGGGCGGCGAAGTGACGCCGGACGGCCTGATCGCGGTAGGCCAGGTCGCCAAGAAATATGGGCTGTACACCAAGATCACCGGTGGTCAGCGTGTTGATTTGTTCGGCGCGCGGGTAGAACAACTGCCACTGATTTGGGAAGAACTCATCGATGCTGGTTTTGAATCTGGCCATGCCTACGGGAAATCTCTGCGTACCGTGAAATCCTGCGTGGGTTCCACCTGGTGCCGCTATGGCGTCGCCGACAGCGTGGGTCTGGCGATAGAACTGGAAAATCGCTACAAGGGCCTGCGGGCGCCGCATAAGATCAAATTTGGCGTATCTGGTTGTACGCGTGAGTGCGCGGAAGCGCAAGGCAAGGACGTCGGCATCATCGCGACCGACAAGGGCTGGAACCTGTATGTATGCGGCAATGGAGGCATGAAACCACGCCATGCGGAACTGCTGGCGGCAGATCTGGATAAAGAAACCCTGGTGCGCTACATAGACCGCTTCCTGATGTTCTACATCCGCACGGCAGACAGGCTGCAGCGCACCAGCGTCTGGCGCGACAATCTGGAGGGCGGGCTGGAGTACCTGGCAAACGTGGTCGTGCAAGACAAGCTGGGTATTGCCGCCGACCTTGAAAGCGACATGCAGCACGTAGTGAATACCTATGAATGTGAATGGAAAAAGGCGGTGACGGATGAGGAAACCCGCAAGCGCTTCCGCCATTTCGTCAACAGCGACCAGGCCGACCAGAACGTGGTCTTCATGGAAGAGCGCGGCCAGATACGGCCGGCCACGCCGGAAGAACGCCAGTATGCAGTGATCCCTATTGCCAGCAAGGCCGCCTGATGGCATTCATCAAGCGTTCATAAGCTGATCACACACCTTCCCACACCGGAGAACAGAATGAAAAACGAAATTCAACAAGACGCCTGGACCCAGGTTTGTGCGCTGGATGACATTGTTCCGAATACCGGCGTATGCGCACTGGTAAAAGAACAGCAGATAGCGATCTTCCACTTGAATGACGGTGGAACCAGGCTGTTTGCTGTAGACAATTATGACCCAAGCGCACAAGCCTCGGTATTGTCACGCGGCCTGATAGGAAGCCTGGGCGAACGCATCGTCGTGGCTTCTCCCATTTACAAGAACCATTTTGATCTGATGACAGGCGAATGCCTGGAAATGCCTGAGCATTCGATCAATGCCTATCCGGTGCGAGTCACCGATGGCAAGGTCTGGCTGGGGGCATGATGAGCGCACCTGCCCTGTCCGAGTCCATGCCGACTGTAGCAGCCAGGCCTAAGCTGGTCGTAATCGGTAATGGCATGGCGGGCATGCGCACGGTGGAGGAATTACTGAAGCTGGCGCCGGATCTGTATGACATCACGGTCTTCGGTGCCGAGCCACATGGCAATTACAACCGCATCCTGCTGTCGCCGGTACTGGCAGGTGACAAGGGCATCACTGACATCATGCTGCATACACATGAATGGTATGCGCGCAACGGCATACGCCTGCATGCGGGGGATCCAGTGGTGAAGATCGACCGCCGCCGGCGCATCGTGCATTCTGCTTCCGGAGTGGAAGTCCGTTACGACCGCCTGCTGCTGGCGACCGGTTCCAAGCCTTTCATCATCCCGGTACCCGGCCACACGCTGGAAGGCGTGATCGCCTTTCGCGACATCCAGGATGTGGAAACCATGCTGGAGGCCGCCCGCAATCACAAACACGCGGTGATCATAGGCGGTGGCCTGCTGGGTCTGGAGGCGGCCAACGGCCTGCTACGGCAAGGCATGGCGGTCACCGTCGTGCATGTGGCAGACAGCCTGATGGAAAGACAGCTGGACAAACCCGCGTCTACCCTGCTGAAAAAAGCGCTGGAAGAAAAGGGCCTGAATTTTCTGCTGAGCGCAGACACTGCTGAAATCCTCGGGCTGGAACGCGTTACCGCAGTGCGCTTCAAGGATGGAACAGAGATACCGGCGGATCTGGTTGTGATGACGGTAGGCGTGCGCCCGAATATCGAGCTGGCCAAGCAGGCCGGCCTGCATTGCGAACGAGCGATCATCGTCGACGACACACTGCAAAGCTATGACCCGCGCATTTATGCGGTAGGCGAATGCGTGCAGCACCGCCAGGCCACCTTCGGTCTGGTGGCGCCGATCTGGGACCAAGCCAAAGTCTGCGGCGCGCATCTGGCCGGGGCAGGACATCGGCGCTATGTGCAACAGGCAACCGCTACCAAACTGAAGGTCACGGGTGTCGACCTGTATTCCGCCGGCGACTTTATCGGCGGTGACGGCAGCGAAGACCTGGTGATGCGAGATCCGAGGCGTGGCATCTACAAGCGCCTGATCCTGAAAGACAGCCGGCTCGCTGGCGCAGTGTTGTACGGCGATGTGAAAGATGGCCCATGGTATTTCGACCTGATCCAGAACAAAACGGACATTACAGCAATGCGCAAGCACTTGCTGTTCGGCCAGGCGCTGTGCATGCAGGCAGCCTGAATAAACCAGCGTGCTTAAATAGAATTAGAGAATTGAATCGTGAACCAATCCCTGCACCCTTTGATGACTACCGTCACCAAGACCACCTGCCCGTATTGCGGCGTGGGCTGCGGCGTCCGTGCCAGCATGCAGGCAGATGGGCAATTGTCCATCGCCGGTGATGAACAGCACCAGGCCAATGCCGGCCGCCTGTGTGTGAAGGGATCGGC
>JAYSKH010000368.1:0-5680 GCA_043726505.1 Undibacterium sp.
GCCGCGGCTTGCCATCAATATCGCCTACCAGAACCGTACTCACCTGCCGGCCCGCACCAGGGTCTTCATCGATTTTATCGTTCGCCATTTCCAGGACATGGATTTTGAACGCAAATGGACCAGGCAAGGTAATCCGCTTCTATAAAAAGTAAGGGGAGCGCATTAGAGCACTCCCCTCATTTTTTACAGGCCCAAAACTCTAACGCCACTATGCGTCATCGCACATGACGTTTGATGTCAGGTCAAACGCCTATTTTTTCCAGCATGCCGCCAAGCTCCCTGAGCACGGGCTCAAGACGCGGATGCTTGGCCGCAAATTGAGCCGACAATGCCTGCGAACGCTCAGTCAGTCCCGCATAGACAGGATCGTCCTGCGCTTTTTCTGCGCTCAGCAGCTGATGGATGTCCGAATCCAGCGCATGCAACAAGCCTTTAAGCTCTTCGTCCACCTGGTCTGTTGAGTTCAGGCCTTCGTGCAGTTGCTTCAGCAAGTCTTTCAAATTTTCCTGGTCCATGCATGGTCTCCCATCTTTATGATGCTTTCAGTGTAGTACGACTATGCATTAAAAACCAGCGCTATTGCTTCCGCGGCAATGCCCTCTTCCCTGCCCAGATAACCCAGGCGTTCATTGGTCTTGGCCTTGATGTTGACGCGTCCCGCGTCCACACCGATATCTGCCGCGATATTTTCCGCCATCGTGCTGATATGCGGCGCCATTTTGGGCGCCTGCGCGATGATGGTCGCATCCACATTGCCGATGTGGTAGCCGGCGGCGCGCACACGCGCTGCGCACTCACGCAGCAATACACGCGAATCAGCGCCGGAAAATTGCTGATCGGTATCGGGGAAATGGCGGCCTATGTCGCCCAACCCGGCTGCACCGAACAGCGCGTCGGTGATGGCATGCAGCAGCACGTCGGCATCGGAATGGCCGAGCAGCCCCGTCGTGTGAGGAATATCCACGCCGCCTATGATCAGCTTGCGCCCCGGCACCAGCGCGTGACAGTCGTAACCCTGGCCTACGCGAAATGGAGGTAATTGTGTCGCCATTGCTTCCTTGCTTGTATTAAAAAATGCGTCGAAATTACGTCAAAATTACATGTATAAATAAAATTAATCCTGCACTGCGCCGGTATCCCAGGCCTTGCGTATCTGGCGTCCGCATTCTGCAGACTCCAGCGCTGGCTTTACTCCTTCGCCTCGCAGCAAGGCGCCCAGCAGGCTGGAACGCGCAATGATGCCGTAATAGCTGCGGCTGGCGTCTATCCACGGATAAAAACCGAACAGGCCGGGGCTGCTGAAAGCGCCGTCGCCGGTCTGCGGATCATCCTCCACCCAGTGCCCCAGGCTGTAGTGCCAATTGGTGCGCGCCGACGTCGGCGTGCTGAGCGCCATTTCACAGGTCGCCGGGTTGGTACAGACCGCGTGCGAACCGAGCATCGATGACAGCGCCAGCTTGCCCCCTAGCAGCTTGCGCAAGAAATCGGCATACGCTGTCGCACTGGACACCGCGCCGCCAGCCAGTTGCGGCTGGTTGTAGCTGACCGGTGCGCTGGTGCCCAGCACTTTGCGCATCTGCGCGGCCAGCATGTGATTATCCAGATCGCCCAAGCCTATCAGCCCCGCGTGCTTCTGCATGTGGCCACCACTATAGAAAAATTTGCCTTTCGTGGCGGCATCCTGCTTGCCGTTGGTCAGCGTACCCAGGCAGGTGTTTACCGTATCGGACGACAGGCAACGTTTGAACCGCGTATAGCCGCTACGCATGGTCAGGAACTCTATGTCTTCCTCGGTCAGCTTGCCGGCACGCAGTTCGGCCACATAGGCCGCGTAGATCCATTTTGATGCGGATGCCACCGGCAGCAGCGTATCCGCCTGCGGCGCACGCACGCCGACTCTTCCGCTTGCCAGCGTTTTGCCGGCATCGCCTATTTCCCAGTAAAAAGGCCGGGCAGGACGGCAGACTTTGCCGGTTTCCGCCGTAGTTTTGGCTGCCTGTGCCCTTTGTTCCAGCGGCACGCCAGCGGCCAGCGCGTTAGCGGCGGCAAATGACAACACCGCTGCGGCAATAATGGCAAATGAACGGGCAAAACGGGGCATCAAGAACATCATGGCTCCTTCAGCAAATGAAACGGTAGAATAAAAGAGCAGCCTCATCCACCCGCCTGCCCCGACAAATATAATTGCGCCAGAGCAAGATCGGACGGCAAGGTCACTTTTAAATTGCGCGCATGCCCCTCCACCAGCAAGGGTGCATACCCGGCGGCTTCAATGGCGCTGGCCTCGTCAGTCACTTCGGATGCAGCATCCAGCGCATCGCATAATAAACGGTAGCGAAACATCTGCGGCGTTTGCGCCAGCCACAAGCCGTCGCGCGCGACCGTGGTCACCGTCCCCTGCACCAGTCGCTTCACCGTATCCACGACCGGCAGCGCCAGCAGGCCGCCGGCGGCGTGGTCGCCTACCTGAGCGATCAGCCTGGCGATCAGTTTCGGCGTCAGGCCCGGCCGGGCGGCATCGTGCACCAGCACCCAGTCATCATCCGCAAGCTGCAAACCGGGCATGTCGGGCATATTGCGCAATGCCCGCAGGCCATTCATGACAGAGTCCTTGCGTGTGGCGCCGCCACAGCGCAGCACCGACAGCCTGGCGTCGGGCTTCAACGCATCATCGGCATAGCCATCATCAGGGCTGACAACGACGGTCGTATGCACAATCTGCGGTGCATTCAGAAAAGCGTCAACAGCATGCTGCAGAATGGGAATTCCAGATAATTCCAGATATTGCTTCGGGGTAGCGGCCCCCATGCGGGAGCCGACTCCGGCGGCGGGGATCAGTGCAAAATAGCGTGCTGGGCGAGCTGCCGGGCCATGCTCTTGGGGATTAGTCATCGATAGCGAATGTGAAGGCTTTGGAAATGCACCTTCGTTTATAATGTATCTCTTATTCTATAGTCAAATCGGGTCTGTGGAGCTTTTACGGACCATTGCTGTCATCCACTAATGTCATTTGATCTCATAAAAGCATTACCCAAGGCCGGACACAGAGTAGCTCTACCCCCGCTTCACGGCTCAGCCGACGCGTATGCGCTGGCGCAGGCGGCCGCCGCACTGAAGGCGCAACAGCGCCTGCTGACGGTATTTGTCGCCAATGCGACCGACGCGCAGCGTTTGCTGGATGAAATTCCCTGGTTTGGCGCCGCCCACAACCTGCGCTGCCATCTGCTGCCGGACTGGGAAACGCTACCGTATGACGCTTTTTCGCCGCACCAGGACCTGGTATCGGAGCGGTTAGCCACCTTATATGAGATCCAGAGCGGCCATTGCGACGTGCTGATCGTACCGGCCACGTCGGCCGTGGTCAGAATGGCGCCGCCATCTTTCCTGGCAGCTTACACCTTCTTTTTCAAGCAGGGCGAGACGCTGGACGAAGCGCGGCTGAAGACGCAGCTGACACTGGCCGGCTATACGCATGTATCGCAAGTCATGTCGCCGGGGGAATATTCAGTGCGCGGCGGGCTGATTGATCTGTTCCCCATGGGATCGGCGCTGCCTTACCGGCTTGACCTGTTTGGCGATACGATAGAAACCATACGCACTTTTGATGCCGATACGCAGCGTTCGCTATACCCGGTCAAGGAAGTACGCCTGTTGCCGGGCCGTGAATTCCCTATGGATGAAGCCGCGCGCACGGCCTTCCGCAGCCGCTGGCGCGAGCAGTTCGAAGGCGATCCATCTCGTTCCGCCATTTACAAGGATATCGGTAACGGCATCGCGTCCGCCGGTATCGAATATTACCTGCCGCTGTTTTTTGAAGAAACAGCAACGCTGTTCGACTACCTGCCGAAAGAAGCCATGTTCGCGCTCGTAGGCGATATCGATGAAGCGATACAGCGCTTCTGGGTGGATACCCGTTCACGCTACCAGTTCCTTAAATCCGACCGCGAGCGCCCTATCCTGCCGCCGGAATCGCTGTTCCTGCGCGACGAAGATTTTTTTGCGACGCTGAAGCCGCATGGCCGCTGGGTTTTGCAAACCGGCGGCCCGGCATCTGAGATTTCCGCACCGATACCCGATGTAGCCGTCAACCGCCGCGCCGACGATCCGCTGACCAATCTGCGCGCCTTTCTGCTGCAAACCGGCAAGCGCGTGATGATTTGCGCAGAAACCCTGGGCCGCCGGGAAACGCTGCAGCAGTATTTCAGCGAATACGATATCCGCCTGGACCTGTGTGAAGGTTACACCGACTTCATCACGTCGGACGCCAAGCTGGTGCTGGGCGTTGCGCCGCTGCATGCCGGATTCATTCTGGACGAAGGCATGGCTTTTGTCACGGAAACCGAGTTGTATGCCGGTTCCGGCAAACGCATAGGCAGAAAAAAACAGGAAGCCGTCACGCAGGTCGAGCACATGGTGCGCGACCTGTCTGAACTGAAGATAGGCGACCCTGTCGTGCATAGCAACCATGGCATAGGCCGCTACATGGGCCTGATCAGCATGGATCTGGGCGAAGGCGAAACCGAGTTCCTGCACCTGGAATATGCGAAGGACACCAAACTCTATGTGCCGGTAGCGCAGCTGCATGTGATTTCGCGCTATTCCGGCGCTTCTCCGGACGATGCGCCCTTGCACTCGCTGGGCTCGGGGCAGTGGGAAAAAGCCAAGCGCCGCGCCGCGCAGCAGATTCGCGACACTGCCGCCGAACTGCTGAACCTGTATGCACGCCGCGCGTTGCGCCAGGGGCATGCGTTTGAATACTCGTCGCGCGATTACGATACCTTTGCCGAAAGCTTTGGCTTTGATGAAACCGCCGACCAGGCGGCTGCCATCAAGGCAGTTATTGAAGACATGACATCCGGCAAACCGATGGACAGGCTGATCTGCGGCGACGTTGGCTTCGGCAAGACCGAAGTGGCCTTGCGCGCCGCCTTCGTTGCGGTGATGGGCGGCAAGCAAGTTGCCATCCTGGCGCCAACGACGCTGCTGGCAGAACAGCATGCGCAGACCTTTGCCGACCGTTTTGCCAACTGGCCGGTACGCATTGCGGAGTTGTCGCGCTTCCGCACCAGCAAGGAAATCACGCAGGCCATGAAGGGCATGGGCGACGGCACCATTGATATTGTCATCGGCACCCACAAACTGCTGTCGGACGACGTCAAATTCTCGCGCCTGGGTCTGGTCATCATCGATGAAGAACACCGTTTTGGCGTGCGCCAGAAAGAAGCGCTGAAAGCCTTGCGCGCGGAGGTGGACGTGCTGACGCTGACCGCCACCCCCATCCCGCGTACGCTGGGCATGGCGCTGGAAGGCTTGCGCGACTTTTCCATTATCGCCACCGCGCCGCAAAAACGCCTGGCGATCAAAACCTTTGTCCGCAGCGAAGGCGATTCTGTCATCCGCGAGGCCTGCCTGCGCGAACTGAAACGCGGCGGCCAGGTGTATTTCCTGCACAATGAAGTGGAAACCATCCAGAACCGCAAGGAAATGCTGGAGAAGCTGCTGCCGGAAGCACGCATTGTTGTCGCCCACGGCCAGATGAACGAGCGCGACCTGGAAAAAGTGATGCGCGATTTCGTCGCGCAGCGGCACAATATTTTGCTGTGCACCACCATTATTGAAACCGGCATCGACGTGCCGACCGCCAACACCATCATCATGCACCGCGCCGACAAGTTCGGCC
>JAYSKH010000369.1:0-1852 GCA_043726505.1 Undibacterium sp.
TCCGCCGGATAATACGCCTTTCTGCGGCCGATTTCAGCAAAACCGTAGTGCCGGTAAACTTGTATCGCGCGATTATTTCTAACGCGCACCTCCAGCAAAATGGATACGGCCTTTTTTTCACGCGAATAGGCGCACAAGCGGTCCATCAGCAAGGTAGAAAAGCCATGGCCCTGCTGAGCAGCGCCAACGGCAAGATTCAGCAGGTGCACTTCATCCATGACCAGCATCGCCAGGAAATAGCCTATCAGCATGCCCTGCCCATCGCGCAGGCCGCACATCAGATAACCCTCCGTCAGCGAATCAGTGAAGTTACCCCTGCTCCATGGGTGCGCGTAGACTTGCTGCTCTATCGCCAGCACGTGGTCGACATCCTCCAGCGCCAGCGTGCAAAGCTGAAAACCGGCCGGCAGTGTATTCATGCCTGCCCCTTGCTGGCGGCCGCCTCCTGCTTGGCCAGCAAGCGCTCTTCCGTAGTCAGCGCGATTTTGTTGCGCAAATAGAGCGGCTGCGCCTGCGCCGCAGTTAAGGATTCACCGTTTTTGTAGCCCGCCAATGCAAGGTTCGCGACCTGAACCGCATGCGGCATGCAGGGAATCATCGCCGTGCCGGGGGGCACGCCTACCAGCGACAGGCCATTGCCATGCACCAGCGCTGCATTGGAAAAATCGGCAGCGTCCAGCAATTGCGCAAACGACGACAGCGCCGGTTCACTGACAACTTGCCATCCCGAGCCAGTGTAACCATAACGCGCCCAGTACACCTCTTCCATGCGCGCATCCAGCACACAGACAAATTCTGTATGCGCGGTTTGCTGCACCGAAGTACGAGCCCCTTCAGCCATCGCCAGCAGGCTGATGACCGGCACCACCGGCAGATCAGCGCCAAACGCCAGGCCCTGCACGATGCCGCACGCAGTGCGCACACCGGTGAAAGCACCTGGGCCGCAGCCGAAGCCAATGGCATCGCACTGGCTCAAGGAAACACCACCCTGCGCCAGCAGCCCCTGCACCATCGGCAGGATGCCTTGCGAATGGGTCTGCACGCCGGATAACTCTCGGTAAATAATACCATCGTCGGTCAGCAATGCTGCCGACGCCAGTTCAGTAGAAGTTTCTATGCTTAAAATAATGGTCATGACCGTATTTTACCGCGACGCAGCTGCAGAGGGGGCATTCACAACTGAGTTCGACGTGGCGCACTCAAGCGTGGTCCACGCACCAGCGACGCAGTGCCATGCATGCGGCCAGCCTATACAGTAAAATGCGGCATCATGACACCCATCTCTACCAATACCGAAGATCTGGCCCAGATCCGCGAGGAACTGCAACACAAGCCCTGGCTGGTAGTCTGCCTGTGCGCCGCCTGGTGCAATACCTGCGGCGATTACCGCGCCGCGTTTGACGCGCTGCGTGAACAGCATCCGGATAAATGCTTTGCATGGCTGGATATTGAAGACCAGGCGCATCTGGTTGATGAAATCGATGTAGAGAATTTCCCCACCATCCTGATCCAGCGCGGCGACGCCGTGCTGTTCTTCGGCACCATGCTGCCCGATGCACGCCAGGTACACAGGCTGCTGGTATCGCTAGAAGAAACCGCCAACCAGAATATCGCCGGCAGCCGCCTGCTGAACCAGGGCACGCCTGAAGGCTGGAGCTTGCGCAGACTGATACTGGAAGACGCATAGACTTCCGCGCCCCAGGTAAAAACACAAAAAAAACAAAAGCACAAAAGCACAAAAGCACAAAAGCACAAAAGAAAAAAGGGACTAGATTTTCATCTAGTCCCTTGAATCTGGTGCGGCTGGCAGGAATCGAACCCACGACCCCTTGGTTCGTAGCCAAGTACTCTA
>JAYSKH010000370.1:0-11153 GCA_043726505.1 Undibacterium sp.
TTGATGCGCGCAGTGCGTTCCAGCGTGTCCATGGTCAGGCTGCCGGCTTCACCGTATTTGTAGATACGGGATGCGGTGACGGTGCTAGGGCCCATGCCATCGCCGAGGAAGAAAATAATGTTTTTGGCTTCGCCAGCGGCCATGGCCGGCGCAGCGAAGGATACTGCCAGCAGCGCGGCCAGCAAAGTAGGGCTGAATATAGATTTCATCTTGTTTGTCCTGACAAATATGTATTGACGCGGCTTAGCGGTGCTCGCCTACAGGCCGGAGGCGTTTTTAACCAGCGTGAAGACCTTGGTGTTGTCTATCGTGCCGAGGAAGGTGTCGGAACCCTTGCCGATCGCGCCGAGGAACACATCGGTTCCACCGTGGGTTTCGCTGCCTGCGGCAACCCGGATGACTGCTTCCTGATGGTAGGTATTGGCAGATGTAGTTGTCTCATCCAGAGCAACCAGCACGGAGCGGCTGCTCTGCGTGCGGTTCTCGCCATTGCCGAAACCGATGATGGAATAAGGTGCGCCATCCAGGTCTTTTTCCACTGCGCCGGTCACATAGTTTTTAACAACGCCCAGCACGCCTGGATTGGTCGGCGTGGTCTTGCCTGTGCGCTTTGCATAACCATTCAACACCAGTGTATGGTCATGATCTGCGGTGACGACGATCAGCGTGTTTTTCAGCGTAGGGTCGCTGATTTTTGCCTTGGCAATGGCCGCCTTGATTGCATTGTCGAAAGCGACGGTGTCCTGCAAGGCCTTCTTGGCTGTGGTTTCATGCAGCGCGTGGTCAATGCGGCCGCCTTCCACCATCAGGAAATAACCCTTGCTGTTTTTGGCCAGCACATCCATGGCCTTGGCCGTCATGTCGGCCAGGCTCGGTTCCTTGGCAGGATCGCGGTCCAGGTCGTAGCTCATGTGGCTGGACGTGAACAGGCCGAACAGGCGGTCGGTCTTGGTGCCGTCAATGGCATTGAACTCGCTGGCGTTGCTGGCAACGGCGTAGTTCTTCGCTTTCATTTCGGCGATCAGGTCGCGGTTGTCGGAGCGCTTGCCGCCCTTGGCAAACGTGGTGAAGAATTGCGAGCCGCCACCCAGCACCACGTCGATGCCTGTCGTACCCAACGCGGCGTTATAACCCACGCCGCCCGGCACCATTGCCGCTGCAATGTCGTTTTCCAGATCACGGTGGCAGATGTGCGAATAAGTTGCGGCAGGCGTCGCATGCGTGATGCGCGTGGTAGTTACTACGCCGGCGGACAGGCCCTTGGCCTTGGCCATTTCCAGCAGGGTCGTGGCCGGCGTGCCGTTTTTGGCGCCGCAGTTGTTGCTCAGCTTGTTGCCGTTGGCATCCGCAGCGGGATCAATCGCTACAGTGTCGGAGGACATCGACAGCACTTCGTTGTTCATCTTCACGCCTGTCATATAGGCGGACATCGAGGGTGCGCTGTCGGTGACTTGCGCATCGTTGGAAAAGGTTTTAACGAAGGCCGTTTCCGGCAGCGTGTCTATCGTCAGGTCGCCGTCTTCGCCAACGGCATAGGTGCGCGCAGCGGTCAGCGTGGTCATGCCCATGCCGTCGCCGAGGAAGAAGATGATGTTTTTGGGTGCGTCAGCAGCTGGAGGGAGGACAGGCGCCAAAGGCTCGGCCACCGGCGTGCTGCTGCCGCAGGCGGAAAGAACAGTGGAAAAGAGGGCCGCGCTGAAGCCAGCGGCAAGTCCGTGTCTACGTGTCATGTCATCCATCCAGCTCTTATTGAAGAGCTATGAATGTAGCAACACTATGTTACATAGAAGTGACGATTTGTTACTGAATAAATTACGTTTGCGCGCGATCTGCGCAAATTTAGCAACAAATCGAGGACGTAACAACCGTAAACGACGATACGCGGGCAAGTTTTCGTGACGAAACTTGCCCGCGCAAAACAAGCAAACAGCATTCCGGCAAGCCTGGGAGCCGAACCGGGATGCGTTTTACTTGATCGGCAGGTTTGTCGTGTTTTTCACTTCTTCCATCACCGCATAGGTGTGCGTTTCACGCACGCCATTCAGCTGAAGCAATGATTTGCCGAGAAAGTCGCGATAGGCGTTCATGTCCTTGACGCGTGCTTTCACCAGGTAATCGAAGCCGCCGGCCACCATATGGCATTCCAGCACCTCCGGTATTGCCTGCACGCCGCGTTTAAATGCGTCGAACACGTCCGGCGTAGTGCGGTCGAGCACCACTTCAATGAATACCAGTAGCGCCACATCCAGCAGATGCGGGTTCAGCTGCGCGGTATAGCCGAGGATATAACCAGATTCCTGCAGCTTGCGCACACGTTCCAGACAGGCCGCCGGGGAGAGGTTAACCCTGGTGGCGAGCTCTACATTACTGATACGGCCGTCATTTTGTAATTCGGCCAGAATTCTTTTACTGATTTTGTCGAGCATAAGAAGTCGTAATATGATTAATAAAATTCGGTGTAATTTTCTCACAAAATAGAAAATTTCGATATACGTTCATATTTCCAGAATTAATACCTAGGATTCGTCGATACAATGAAATCATATTAGCTAAATAAAATAAGATATGACCACACCGCCGTCCGCTGCCTCTTCTGCTACGCCATTCGCCAATTTCCAAGCTGAATTAATCCCTCACCCTTCTGTTCTCAGAGCCGCAATCACCGAAGTTTATCGCCGCGACGAAGCTGAATCCGTGCAATGGCTGCTGGCGCAAATCAAGCCGCAGGAATCGAGCAAAGAAAGCATACGCAGCCTCGCGCACACGCTGGTCAGCTCTGTGCGCCAGCAGCGCACGCGCGCCTCCGGCGTGGATGCGCTGATGCATGAATTTTCGCTGTCTTCAGAAGAAGGCGTAGCGCTGATGTGCCTGGCCGAAGCGCTGCTGCGCATTCCCGACCATCAGACCGCAGACAGGCTGATTGCCGACAAGATCAGCAAGGGCGACTGGAGCAGGCATCTGGGCGAATCGCCTTCGCTGTTCGTCAACGCTGCTACGTGGGGCCTGCTGGTCACCGGCAAGCTGGTATCCACCAATAGTGAACAAGGCCTGGGCTCGGCATTGACGCGGCTGATTGCCAAGGGCGGTGAACCGCTGATACGCAAAGGCGTGGATCTGGCGATGCGCATGCTGGGCAACCAGTTTGTTACCGGCCAGACGATAGAAGAAGCGCTGAAGAACAGCCAGGACAATGAAAAACGCGGCTACCGCTATTCATACGACATGCTGGGCGAAGCCGCACTGACAGCGCATGATGCGGCGTTCTACTACAACGCGTATGAAACAGCGATCCATGCGATTGGCAAGGCGTCCAACGGCCGCGGTATCAAGGACGGCCCTGGCATCTCTGTCAAGCTGTCGGCGCTGCACCCGCGCTACTCGCGCGCGCAAAGAGAACGCACACTGAATGAATTGCTGCCGCTGCTGAAAAAGCTACTGCTGCTGGCCAAGCAATACAACATAGGCCTGAATATTGACGCGGAAGAAGCAGACCGGCTGGAACTGTCGCTGGACCTGATGGAGGCGCTGGCTTTTGATGCCGACCTGGCTGGTTTTGACGGCATTGGTTTTGTGGTGCAGGGTTATCAGAAGCGCTGCCCGTATGTCATCGATTACCTGGTGGATCTGGCTCGCCGCAGTAACCGTAAGTTCATGGTGCGGCTGGTCAAAGGCGCCTACTGGGATGCGGAAATCAAACGTGCGCAGGTAGACGGCATGAGCGGTTTCCCGGTCTATACGCGCAAGGTCTACACCGATGTGTCTTACCTGCTGTGCGCGCAAAAACTGCTGGCCGCTACCGACGTTATTTATCCACAGTTTGCAACACATAATGCGCTGACGCTGGCAACCATCTACAGCTGGGCGCAACAAGCCAATATTACCGACTACGAATTCCAGTGCCTGCACGGCATGGGCGAAACCTTGTACGACCAGGTCGTGGGCAAGGACAAACTGAACAAGCCCTGCCGCATCTATGCGCCTGTCGGTTCGCACCAGACGCTGCTGGCCTATCTGGTGCGGCGCCTGCTGGAAAACGGCGCCAATTCATCGTTCGTTAACCAGATCGTTGATGAAAACGTATCGATAGAAACGCTGATTGCCGATCCTCTGGAAATCGCTGCACAACTGAAAGGCGCGCCGCATGGCGGCATCGCATTGCCGCGCGACCTGTTTGGTACCGAGCGCAAAAATTCTGCCGGTCTGGATTTCAGCAACGAAATAGAATTGCAGCGCATCGCAACCCGCTTTGCTGCCGGCAGCACACAACAACTGGTCGCAGCGCCGCTGCTGCACGGCCAGGTGTCTGCCACTGTGGCAAAAGATGTCACCAACCCGGCTGACCGCAGCGAAGTCGTCGGCCAGGTTATAGAAGCAGATGCACAGGATGTACAGACCGCGCTGGCGCAGGCGGAAGCCTTTGCCATAGACTGGCAAACCACCGCGCCGGCAGACCGCGCCGCTGCACTGAAAAAAGCAGCGGACCTGCTGGAAGCGCAAACGCTGGATTTCATGGCGCTGGCCATACGCGAAGCCGGCAAGTCCTTGCCGAATGCGCTGGCAGAAGTACGCGAAGCCGTCGATTTCCTGCGCTACTACGCGGCACAGGTAGAAACCTTGCCGAATACGCTGGCGCTGGGCCCGGTTGTTTGCATCAGCCCATGGAATTTCCCACTGGCAATTTTTATCGGCGAAGTCAGTGCTGCGCTAGCGGCCGGCAATGTGGTGCTGGCCAAGCCAGCCGAGCAGACACCGCTGATTGCCTACCGCGCCATACAGCTGCTGCATGAAGCCGGCGTACCGCGCGGCGCCGTGCAGTTTTTGCCGGGTACCGGTGAAACCGTCGGTTCGCAACTGGTGGCGGATCACCGCATCAAGGGTGTCATCTTTACCGGTTCTACCGAGGTAGCGCAGATCATCAACCGCACGCTGAGCAAACGCGCCGTTGCAGAAAACATCGATATCCCACTGATTGCCGAAACCGGCGGCCAGAACGCGATGATCGTGGACAGCAGCGCGTTGCCGGAACAGGTGGTGCAGGATGTCTTGTCTTCCGCTTTCGACAGCGCCGGCCAGCGCTGCTCGGCGCTGCGCGTGCTGTGCCTGCAGGTGGACATTGCCGACAAGACGCTGGAGATGCTGAAAGGCGCGATGCAGGAACTGCGCGTAGGCAAACCCGACCAGCTGGCGGTGGACATAGGCCCCGTCATTGACGACGATGCGCAGAAACAACTGCAAAGCCACATCAACGTGATGCAAAAGCAGGCGAAAAGCAGTTACAGCCTGCCGCTGGTGTCTGCTTGTGAACAGGGCACTTTTATTGCGCCTACCGTCATAGAAATTTCATCGCTGTCGGAACTGAGCAAGGAAGTCTTTGGTCCCGTCTTGCATGTGCTGCGCTACAAGCGCAATGATCTCGGCGCGCTGATAGACAGCATCAACGCCACCGGTTTTGGTCTGACTCTAGGCATCCACTCCCGCATTGATGAAACCATCGACTTCATCACCTCACGCGCACATGTCGGCAACATCTATGTGAACCGCAATATCGTTGGCGCTGTGGTCGGCGTGCAGCCTTTTGGCGGCGAAGGAAAATCCGGCACCGGCCCCAAAGCGGGCGGCCCGCTGTATCTGAAACGGCTGCAGAAAAATCCTTCCGGCAACCTGGGCGGCCATACCGTGTATGAGCGCCAAGCTCCGGCCGCGCTGGAAGCGCTGCTGGTGTGGGCAAAAACCCATGGCCATGAAAAAATTGCCGAGCTGGCCGACAAATATGCGTACCAGACGCCATACAAGATGACGCTGGTGCTGCCGGGCCCGACCGGCGAACGCAATACCTTGTCATTTGCGCCGCGCGGCAGGGTATTCTGCGCCGCCACTACCGTCAACTGTCTGCTGAACCAGCTGGCAGCATTGCTGGCTACCGGCAATACACCGGTGCTGCCGGCGCAGACTATGGGCGTGCTGCCGGCCGGTTTGTCGCAGGAAGTCAGGGCGCAGATACAGCAAGCCGATGCTGAGCAGTCGCACGCCCAGTTTGCATTGGTGGAAGGTGCTTTGTTAAGCCATTACAAGCCTGTATTTGCTGCATTGAATGACGCTATCGTCTCCGTGGTGGAAACCCATGAAAACACCGAGATACCTTTGTGGAGGCTGGTGGCAGAACGTGCGTTATGCGTCAATACCACGGCGGCAGGCGGCAATGCCAGCCTGATGACGCTGCAAAGCTGAACAAGGTGCTGTAGCTTGTCCACAGGTGGATATCCCTGTGGACAAGCCTGTTCACAGGCTGTTTACAAGCGCGGTATAAGCCCTAGGATAAACGGTGGATATGCGATGTATAAGCTGTTTATCGCTTGTAGATAAGCAGTTAAATTCAGGGGATAAGCCTGTGGATAGCCCTGTAGACAAGCCTGTCGATATGCGGTGCTTAAGTTGTAAATAAGCTGTAGATAAGTCGAGGTTTTCGCAGTAACAGTAGCTATAACAAAGTTCTCATAATGGAATCCAGCTTTGTGGCGGATTCCATTTTTTATTTGCAGCCTTCCAGATCTATACCCGTGCAATGCACAATGCTTGTGGATAATCCGTTGCACACTATTGCAACCATCAGCATTTCTGTTTTTCAACAGGCTGTGACCACCACTGTGACGATACCGTCTTATGGCGGTATCTGAACCAGACTTCCCTTGCCGTCCAGCCCAGAATGACCAGCTACTCGTTTTATCCACAGACAGCTACCTGTGATCATTTTCTGCCTGATAGGGCTTTGCAGCGCACGTTTTGCCATCAGAAACCACTTCTGTGGATAACTCACCGTTCGCATTAGATAAAGCGAGTGGGGCACATGTCCATCTAGCCAATCCCTGGCGAATCTTTGCGATAAATAGAAATTCGGCCAATTTTCCCTGGCTGATAATTCTGCAAAAAAAATCAAACCTGTGGATACCACGCGGCAAATATCATCTTTTGAATGCGCAACTATAAAAACACGCGACTGCTTACCAAAAATCTACCTTCTCACAGAAGTTATCCACATTTTCGATCGTTACCTCCGGCAGCGTCCGCTACCTGGAATGCCTGCTGATCAAAATCGCCCGGTATCTGAATCACATTGAATCGATTCTCCAGCCGCAGTCTGGTGACCAGTCAGATCGCGTTTTCGCAACAAATCAATAAGTTCATACACCAAAAGTTGTTCTCCCATTCACTGCTGGCATCTATGCACTGACCAGGCAGTGACAGCTGCAATACGCTCAACGTCAACGAACGATTCTATTTTTGCCTACGTTGACCAGGCAAAAAGCCGTTTCACTCGAATTGAGAAATCCCGAAAAGTTAGCTTTATACCAGACAAAAAGCCGAACGCAATGCACGCCCTGTGGATAAGTCTGTCGACAAATCTGTAGAAAGCAATGTATAGCGTTTTGGATTTCTATATAAATCAATTACTTGGCTTGCGAATTGATTTTATTTTTCGTTTTTACAGCGCTGCTGCGTGAATGACCACTGCCTTCGCCAGCGGGTTGGCTTTCATCTGCAAAACCGTTTTTGACTTTGATTGGTCATTCCTTTTTAAAATTGCTATAGCGAATGTGATTTGTGCTTTTGCTGTTTTGACTTGCTCCGGCTTTTCGTATTTTCCACAGCGTTTAATAAATATAGCTATGTTAGATATATAAATAGTAGTAATTGTTAACGTCGCGTTTTTTTGTGGATAAGTCGGTTTATCTGAATTAAATCAGGTAGTTACAGAAAAGATAAATAGACGCGTAAACGCTGTGGATGGGCAGGACAGTTTCTGGACAGATTTCAGCCAGGCGTCAAAAAACGACTTTTGCCACAATCTGTGCAGTGGATATCCTTGGACTTATCCACAGACGATAAGGGGAATAAGTGTTTCTTTTATACTTTTTATAGCTGGCGGCAGAAGTTATGCAAGATGCCCAGGCTGTATTGCGCCGCCACTTCGATGATGAACTGGCTGAAGTTGTAATCTGCATGCTCACTTGCATTGTCCGAGATGGTTCTCAATATCGCAAACGGGATGGCAAAGTCATCGCAGACCTGGGCGATGGCGGCGCCTTCCATTTCTACCGCCAGCAAGTCGGGCAGATCCCGCTTCAAGCCGGCCAATACCTGTCTGTCGTTGATGAACTGGTCTCCGCTGGCGATCAAACCATAGTGAATTTTGACGCTTTGCAGATTGAATTGCGCAATGGCAGCGTCGGACACATGGTTTTCCTGGTCGTTTTCCAAGAAAAGGTCTGCCGCATCTGCCAGTTTGCGGCTTAACTGCGCATCTGTGGATAAGTGGCTGTTGCCGGTCAGCGGTATTTCAAACCTTGGGAACAGCGGGCTGGCATCCATGTCGTGTTGCACCAGCGTAGTGGCGATGACGATGTCGCCGATTTTCAATGTGTCATCCGCGGCGCCGGCAACGCCGATAAGCACAATGCTGCTTACCTTAAAATTTTCTATCAGGCTGGTCACGGTCGTTGCGGCAGCTACCTTGCCTATGCCGGAAAGCACACATACGCATTCTTGCCCCCACAAGCTGCCGGTCAGGTAGCGGCGTTTTCCACGGAGGATGACTTTTTTGTTTTGCAGCTGGTTTTCCAGGCCTTGCTGTTCTTCCTGCATGGCAAAGATGAAAGCGGTCAGGTTTGCAGTGTTGTCTGGTTGCATGGTGTTGGCTTTGATGGCTTTTGAAAAAGGAAATACGGGTTTTGTTGTATACGATTAGTTTATATATACATAGTAGTAGTTGTTAACAGGAGCCACTTTCTGTGGATAACTGCTGTTTCCCTTTTTTAATCAAGTCGTTAGCGCCAGTATAAATAGCTGTTTAAGCGCTGTACTAAAAAAGAACACATTCTGGATAAGATTTCCGGCTGTGAAGATAATCTTCATTCTGCACATGCTGTGCTGTGGATATCCCTAGGCTTATCCACAGGCATGCAGGTAGCGTGGCAGGCATGGTTTGCCGGTTTTATAGCGAATCGGCTTTTTTGAGGATGGCCGGTGCATAGTTTTGCATCAGCTTGGCGAAGGTTTCATTGCAGGAGCGCGCCAGTTTCGGCAGGTGACGGTTATAGATCGCGGTGAATTCCATATGGGCGACGCCGCCACGCGCGCGCTTGAACTGGCCGGCGCCTGAGCTGTAATGCAGCGACGCCTGCCTTTGCTGCGCCTGTTGCAGCAGCAGCGACATCAGGCGCCGGTAAATGCCTAGTTCCTGCGGCAGGCTCTGGTCGTAGCCTATCAGCGGCGTTGTCAGCCAGTTGCGGTCGCCGTATTTGTCATAATGTTCATACAGGCCGACTGCACCCACTATTTTTTCCTGATAACGCAATGCATACAGATCGAGAAAATTGCTTTCGTGGCACATTTCAAAAAAAGCCGGCGTGAAATCGGGGTTCAGGCTGGAATGTTTGTCGATAAACAGGCTGCGGAATACCTGCCGCATTGCCGGCAAGTCGGATGCCTGTATCTGTTGCGGCGTCAATAATTCCATATCGCTGCCGGCCAGCAGTTTTTTGTCCTGTTTGACGTGGTTGCGCTTCCCTACCGAGGCTTGTGCGGGGTCGCACAGGTAGACGATGCGTGAAGGCACCATCTGCCAGCCGAGTTGCTCTAGCGAAGCCGCCAGACTGGGGTTCACCTGTGGACAAATATTTCTGAGCATTAGCGGGCGCTGTGGATAAGTGTCGGCCAACTGCTGATGCAGCTGCTGTAGCTGGGAATGTTCCCAATCCGGATACAGGTTGGTGGAGATTAGCTTGTTGCCAAAGATCGCTGCCTGGTCCAGTTTGCCGCCTTTGACCAGCATGGCCAATGGGCTCAGCATGCAGGCGGTGACGGCTTTGCCTATCAGGCCTAGCCCGGAAGGCAGGCGGCGCAGTATTTCATGCTGTGGATAACTGACCCAGGTGGAACTGGGGCTGGCGACATAGGTTTGCGCGCCCGTGCTGGCATGGGTCGTTTGCAGCAATGTGACAGGCTGGGCGCCGTGATCGATTTCCAGCGAGTGTACTGCGCAATCGGCATTAGCCAGCCAGTGCGTGCCGCCGCGGGCGCGGGCAACCAGCAGCCATAAAGCATCAGCCAGGGTGCGCGTGGGGATTTGGGCGTTCAAATTGGAAATCGCCTAAAACAGGCTTGTCTTGTGCAAGCCCGGCTGGTTGTGCAGCCGGGCAACATGGGGCGCTTCAAGTGCTTAGCAGGCTTGTTTTTGATAGAGATGCATGCCGCCGTAAATTGCGGAGCGGTCGGTCTGGTACAGCGCCTTATTGTGTTCTACGTCGGTAAACCATGCACGCAACAGGTGGGCCGGCAGTTTCTTTTCCAGTGGAGAGGTGCTGCCGCCGGTGCGGAATACGACCTTGGCGTCCGGTGCGGCAGTGCGCGTGACTTCTTCCCATAGCTCTGTCAGTTGCACATCGTCCATCCAGTCCTGCGCATCCAGGAACAGGTAGGCATGCATTGATGCTTTTGGCTGTCCGCGTAAAAATTCAGTCAGGCTGATATGGTGGCCATGCACGCGGTCGATGTTATTGCGCAGGCTGTTGAAATGCTCGCGCTGCAGGTACATCGGTAACGCGCTTTGCTTGCCGGTGTCGTAGCGGCGGGCAAATGCCTGGTGTGCAAAGCAGTTGTCATCAAATGCATAGTCGCAGGCCAGATGGCGCATTCTTTCCTTGAACAGCAGATGCATGCCGTCCAGGCCGCCCGGCGCATCTTCTTTCAGCGCATCGAACTGGGAAGGTGGAATACCCAGGCTATACAGCGCAATCGGCTGGCGCGCGATGAAGCGAAACAGGCGGGTTTCAAATACCGGGGCCAGATGGCGCTCGAACAACTGCTTTTGTTCTTGCAGATTGCGCGCATCAGCCAGCTTGCTCATGTCGCCGCCCATGATGCGGACAAAGAAATGCGCAAAACCGATAAAGTCGCCGAGCAGGCCGTGCTGATAGGCGTTGTCGCGGAAATAGTGGTGGCGTTGCTTGCCGGACCAGTCGCGGCTTTCCCAGAAACTGGATGCGGCTTCAGACAGGTGCGGACGGATATGGCGGCGATAGCGTTTCAGGTTATCCACATGGTTGGCGTTGCCGAGGTAAGCCAGCACTGCATCGTAGTCTGGCAGGTGCTTGATG
>JAYSKH010000371.1:0-7681 GCA_043726505.1 Undibacterium sp.
CCAGTGATGTCAATAATGGCGATGACGGCGCCGGTTTCCACGATCTTTTGCAGCAGGCTTTCCATGACCACCTGCGTGCGGGCGCTATCGAGCGTGCCGATTAGCGGTAGCGCCAGGATGTCTTTCCACAGTTTGACGACCGGTGTGGACAGTTCCAGCAACTCTTGCTGCTGGCGCACGATGATCTGGTCGCGGGTCTTCTGGAAGGCTTCCATCGTGAACAGGCCCAGCTTGTCCAATACGGCGGTGATCTTCAGCGTGGCATTGGCGATGACGGCAGGTTCATCTTTAAAGTCGGCTACCAGACGGTTAAACAGCACCTGCTTCAGCGAAAAAACAAACATTGCCGTTTCACCGGGTGACGAGCCCTGCTTGGCGCGATTGCTGGAAATGTCGGCCAGCACGTGGCGCGCTTCATCCCAGGCGGAGGAATTGACTTGGCCTGCCGGGTCGTTTTGTGCCGCAGTGCTCAGCGCTTCCAGAAACTGTGCGCACTGGCGGCTGATATCGTTACCCAGAGCTTCGCTGCGGATGATATTGCCCTTCAGGTTCTGAACCCACTCTTCGCGGATCTGCTCTTCATTATTGCGTATCAGGTCGCTGATGTTGCCGGCATTGGGGTTTGACATTGAATTCCCTTTTTGATTAAAAGTGTCGGATCTTGGGTGAAGTGTTCCGCTTGAGCTAGCAGATGAATATACCATCGTGGCAGAAGGCTTACTAGATAAACCGGCATCTTTACCGGCGTGGCGCGGAATGGTGTTGTCCGCTGACAAGGGAAAATTCTCATAGAAATAAGGGCGTAGCGTTTCCTGTAGTCCGGCTCCTACAAAATGTCGCCTGACATTCCTACTGGCTTGAAAATACGGCTGCCCAAAATTGCGTAGAGGCGGAGCAACGCGTAGGAGTCTGCTGACAATTGTTGTCGCTGTTGGCTTGTGGAATTCAAATGCAGCGGTTGATATAGTCTGCTCCACCGATTTATCGGCAACAGCACCCGCGGCGGCCTATACTGCAAGGCAGGACAGGACGTTGGGGCGCCGGTAATAACCAAAACTTGCCATCACCTTTTTCTGGAGTCGACATCATGGACGCTGCACATACAAGCACAAAAACAAGCCCTGCGAAGAACGGCCGCGCTGCATCCGCATTCTTGCCGCTCAGCGAACAACAGATCCTGGCCATGGGCGACAAGGATTACATGAACTCGGCGCAGCTGGCATTTTTCAAATCCCGCCTGCAGCAGATGGAGCAGGAACTGATCCAGAACGCCGCTGAAACCTCCGAGCACCTGCGCGAAAACGAGATCATCTCCGATCCCGCAGACCGCGCCACCGTCGAGGAAGAACATTCATTGGAACTGCGCACGCGCGACCGTGAGCGCAAGCTGCTGAGAAAAGTGCAGCAATCCATCGCCAGCATCGACGAAGGCGACTACGGCTGGTGCGAAGCCACCGGCGAACCGATAGGCGTACGCCGCCTGATCGCCCGGCCCACCGCCACGCTGACGGTAGAAGCGCAGGAAAGGCATGAGCAGAAGCAGAAGATGATGGGGCATTGAGTCTTAGCTGTGCTCCGGTTTTGGCGTTTTTGTACGGTGCAATAAGCCGAGTTATCTACCTTACTGTCAGCAGTAGGGTAGCTTGGGCAAACGCTTCATCTGCCCAACGTTCTCTAAATGGCAGCGGCTGTTGAGCAGAAATATGCCGTCGGTTTTCATCGATGTTGGGCTGAAGCCCAACCTGCCGTACTGCCAAAATTGCGGTAATTGAATGGCATCCGGCGCAATGCGCTACGGATGAAGGCTCCCGCCGCATCAAAAAAGCCCCGGCATTTTAATGCGCGGGGCTTTTGCATGGGGTGACGGTTTGCGATGCCTATGTTTGGGCCGCCGGCACTTCGCGTTCGTAAGCGATATTTTCTATCGCATATTTCTTCATCAGCTCGGCATTGATATACACGCCAATTTCGTCGGGATGGATGGTTTTGACGATGATGCGCAGCAGTTCGTAATCCGAAGGCGGATGGTCGGCCTGGAAGGTGATGCGCTTCCTGTCGGGATCGCCGACAGTTTTATAAGACGCTGCATAGGTCGGCATGGTGGCTTTCGGTGAGTTTCAATGAATTTCAATACGCCTGCGAAGTCCATCATACACCGTGCTTGATAGCGGCCCCGCATTTTCTCTTCCATATCACAATGGCCACCGACTGTTGCGCAGAAATAGCGCCATTAGTTTTCACAGATGTTGGGCTGAAGCCGGAGATAAACACTGGCTCATCATCGCCGAGAGGGCGCTGATAATCTTGCGGTCAAGCTTGCAGTAGTTGGAGCAGCATTCGGTGCCATACGCCGCGTTATTGCACGCGACGGCGAGCAGTACGGTAGCTTGGGCAAACGCTTTATCTGCCCAACGTGCCCCAAACAATCACCGGCTATTGAGCAGAAACAGCGGCATCAGTTCTCATAGATGGTGGGCTGAAGCCCAACCTGTCGAACTGCCAAAATTGCGGTAATTTGAACGGAATCCGGTGCAATGCGCTGCGCTTATTGCACCCTGCGAAATGCCGGTTTTATTGCCCCGATTTTATTTATTCCAACGGCAGGCCGCCCAGCGTGCACGCCAGTGCCCGAGTGCCGCGCACTAGCGCTGCGACGGCTTCTTCCAGGCTGCAGGCAGGGCGGCCGATGACCCAGCTTTCCACCACCGCCAGTTGCGCATCTGCGATCTGCCTGGCGATGATGTCCACCGGCGCCAGCGGGCGCGCCAAAGGGGTTTGCGCCAGACGTGCAGAGATCAGTTCTGCCAGGGTGCTGGCCAGCAGCGGCCTGGTGGGCGACGCCAGCAGCACGCGCGCGACATGCTGGTTTTGCCGGAAATGTAGCAATAAGTTTGTCACGCGTTCCACCGGCGGGCAGGGCAGTGCGAGGTCGGCCAGCATGGAAAACGGCGGGCTGATGCTGGCCTTCAGCAAATCCTGTTTGGTGCGGAAGTGTTCGTAAAAGGTGGAGCGGCCGACGTTGGCGCGGTCGGCAATGTCGCCGATTTTCAGCGCATCATAGCCTTGGTCCAGCACCAGAACCAGAAACGCCTCGTGAAGTGCAGCTAGCGTCTTTTGCGTACGGCGGTCGGTTTTTTCAGCGAGCATGCGGTGTTCTCTTTTTGGCTGTGGCTAGATTGTTGCTTATGCTTATGCTTATGCTTATGCCTATATGTTTGTGGCCGATTTTTTCCGGACATTTGGCTGCTTTTGTCTGCTAGCGGATGAGGCGGCGCAAGCGCCTGCCAACTTTTTGCGCGTGTCTGATATTACTAGGGCTCCATCCATAAAGTAAAGGAGTCCCATGTCTACGCACACCGCCTCATCGTTTTCGTCGTTTTCATCGTTTCCATCGCAGCACCGCCTGGCGGCGCTGGCCATTGCCGGCGTCTCTATTCTGGCCTTGGTGGCGCTGTCACACCACCCGGTGGTCAGCCATCCATCTTCCGTGCAGGACAGCCTGGCGCAGATCGCCGCCCAGCAGCAGATGGACGGCGTGGTGCATGGCGGACTATGCGTTATGCTGGCAATCCTGGCCTGCGGTTTTAGCGTCTTCAGCGATATGCTGGGCGCGCGCCGCGCACCGGTTGCCTTTGCCAACAGCGCGTATGTGCTGGGCTACTGCGCGATGATAGGCGCGATGCTGCTGGACGGCTTTGTCACGCCGCAACTGGCGCAGCAGTTCAGCAATGCACCGGCGGCCTATTTGCCAAGCGTGCAGATCGTGCTTAGTGCAATCAGCGATGTGATACAGGTATTGTCCAAGGCCGGCCTGCTGGCGATGTGCGCCGCATTCGTAGGGTGGGCCTGTGCACTGTATGCGGACAGGCGCGTGTCACGCTGGCATGGCTGGTGCGCTGCCGTGGGCATGCTCGCCGGCTTGCTGCCGGCTTTGTATATATTATTTGCAGAAATCAGGCTGGCCCCGGCAAGCCTGATGATTATTTTTGGAATGCATGTTGTGTGGAATTTTGCGGCGGCGGGTTTGCTTTACCGTGCAAAAAGAGAGTGAGACTCTGGTTTGGTGGGGTGCAATACGCTGCGCTATTGCACCCTACCGGTTGTTGGTTAGGCGGGCATCTGGGCGCGCCACACCAGCCGGTAATAGGCCGCATACAGCAGCATCATCGACACAAACGCCAGCGCATACGCCCACCAGATACCGCTGACGCCGATTGCTGCATCAAACAGGTAAGCGGCAGGCACTTCTATGCACAGGATGGCGAACATGCTCAGCGCCATGGGTGCCAGCACCGTGCCGCTGGCGCGCATGACGCCCACCAGCACGTTGCCCACGCCCAGCGCCAGTACGCTCCAGCCGACGATGTGCAGCAGGTTCAGCGCCAGCGTAACCACAGGCGGCTGCGTGATGAACAGGCTGATTGCCAGCGGCCCCAGCAGGTAGGCTGCCGCCACAAAGAAGCCGGTAACCAAAAAGTTCAGCCGCAGGCCGGTGTGCACAATGGCCGGCAGCCGTTGGCTGCGCCCGCCGCCGATGGCATGCGAAGCGAGGATGGACGCGGTCATGCCCAGCGACATCGCCGGCAGCTGTATCCAGCTCATGACCTGGTTCACTGCGCCATAGGCTGCCGTTGCCTCCGGCCCGTGTCGATTGACGAGGCGCAGCAGCACGATTTCCGCCACTGCCATCGTCAGCATTTGCAGTGAAGCGGGCAGGCCGATGCTGAGTATTTTTTTGGCGATGACGGCATTGATGCGTATCCGTCGCAGCAAGTCTTTGTTGGGCGCAAGCGGGTGCGCATTGCGCCGCCATTGGCACAGCATCCACGCGATGGCGACAGTAAACGCCAGCATGTTGGAGACTGCCGCCCCGGCTACGCCTAAGCGCGGCAAGATCCACCAGCCCTGTATCAGCGCGGGTGTGGCGGCCAGTGAAATGACAGTGGCCAGCACCAGCGTCCACAAGGGTGTAACCGCATCACCGACGCCGCGGCTGATGGAGGTTGTCAGCCACAGCAGAAAGGTCAGCGGCATGCCCAGCAGCGCGAACCTGGCATAGGTAACGGCATCTGCCAGGATGGCGTCCGGCGTGCCGAGTGCATGCATTAGCCACGGTGCAAGCAGGTAACCGGCGATGCTGGTGATCAATCCAGCACACAGCATCAGCGCCAGCGCAGTGCCGGCGACAGCTCTAGCCCGGGCCACATCTTTTGCACCCCACGCATGCGCGGCCAGCACCGTGGCGCCCGCGCTCAGGCCGATGATGATGGCGAGGAAAAAGAAAAACACCGGGAAGAACGTAGATACAGCGGCAACGGCCTGCACTCCGAGCAGCTGGCCGATGTAGATGCCATTGAAGGTGCCGGATGCCGCCTGCAAAAAATTGGTCAGCACCATCGGCGCCAGCATGGACAGGTAGGTTCGCCATAGCGGCGGGCTTTGACTACCCGGTGCAGCTTGCGCAGCAGGCGAGGTGGAGGGTGAGTGCGTGGTCATATTGGTTTCCTGAAATGACATTTACAAAATTGAGGCAAAAGAGGGCCCATCCGGTGCGGAAACCGCCCGGTTCAGGGTGTAGTGTGAGCAAGAATGCCCGGTTAAAAGAGATGGCGCGGCCTGCGCCAATTTTGCTGCTTACATGGGTGGACTGGCGGAAGCATCATCCTCCGCAGCAAGCCACAGCGCGTGCTCGCGCACATCCGTAGGCCAGACTGCAGCCAGCTTCGCCAGCGTGGGCTGGTCACCGGCAAACAGCGCGCGGCTGGCGTCTTCAAAGCCGGGCATGTCGCCCGCCATTGCCGACATGAAGTGATAAGCGCGTTCTTGCGCCTTGCGGCTTTTGTCCTTGTCGCCCTGCGCGCGGCGTGCATCTTCCACCAGCTTGCGCAGCGCGACGGAAGCGCCGCCCGGCTGTACGGCCAGCCAGTCCCAGTGGCGCGGCAGCAGCGTTACTTCACGCGGCACCACGCCCAGCTTGGGGCGGCCACGGCCGCGTGGTTCTTCGGCAGGGGCCTCAGTCTTATCTTCATCTGCGCCGGATTCCTGTCGGGTAGCTTCGTTCAAGCGCGCAATGATTTCTTCATCGCTGCCCCGGGTATCCACGTCGATGGTGCGGCCGCTGCGGTTATCAAACAGCAGCACCGGGCCGGTAGCGCCTGCATCTAGCGCATGTTTAAAAGCAAGCGCGGCAGCGGCAAGCGAACCGGAGGCCAGACGGGTGTGGCCGTTAAAAGCGGTGTAAGGGTGAGTGGTGAATGAGGCCATGGCAGATCTTTCAGTTTTCATTTGCATTAATAATACCCGGGTAAAAATAAATGGTCAATATTTATCCGGGTATAAATAAGAATCGTGTGACGCCTTGACAGGTGACTATATGGTCACCTATAGTGTTTTTCATGGATGAACTCTTCAAAGCGCTGGCAGATGCTACCCGCCGCAGCCTGCTGGATGCCTTGTTTGAAAAAGACGGGCAAACGCTGAGTGAACTGCAGCAGCCGCTGGACATGACACGTTTCGGCGTAATGAAGCACCTGAAGCTGCTGGAAGAGGCAGGGCTGATTGTGACCAAACGGCGCGGGCGGGAGAAGCTGCATTTTCTGAATGCCGTGCCGATACGCCTCATCCATGACCGCTGGACCAGCAAGTTCACCGCCCCGTGGGCGGCGGCGCTGAGCGGCCTTAAACATCAAATGGAACAGCAGTCTGAAACCACAGAGGAGCGCACCATGGAAAAAGTATTTGAGATATACATCAAGACCACGCCGGAACGCCTGTGGCAGGCGATCACGGATACCGAAATGCGCCGCAAATACAACTTCGGCGCGGAGATAACATCAGACTGGACGCCGGGTTCGCGCTACGAGGGCAGGGGCGGTGCCATGCCGATACTGGAAGGCGAGAACCTGGAAGTAGACCCGCCGCGCAAGCTGGTGCAAAGCTACCGCGCCTTGTGGGGCGACGATGTAAAGAGCGAAGGCACATCGCGCGTGACATGGGAGATTACGCAGATTACCGACTCCTGCCTGCTGCGCGTCACGCACGACCAACTGCGCGAAGGCGCCAACAACCAGCTGTACGGCGGCTGGCCGATGATTTTGTCGGGCATCAAGACGCTGCTGGAGACGGGAGAAATGCTGACCACGCCGGGCTCATTGCGCTGGCTGGAAGGAGACAAGGAACAGTTGAAGGGAGTGGCAGAGGGGACTTAGCGCAGAGGATGAATAACGGTGCTCGCTGGACGGCGGCATTAGAGCAGGGAGGCTTCGTAGGGTGTGTTAGCGAAGCGTAACGCACCGTTTTTAGCTTCATTTAGCGGCACGGTAGGTTGGGCAAACGCTTCATCTGCCCAACATCTCCGAACATCCACCAATATCAATCGCCGCCGGTTTATCAAGCGCCAAGTGTTGGGCAGGGGAAGCGTTTGCCCAAGCTACAAAATCAGTTTGCCGGCGACTGAAAAAATGCATCAACAAGTTTGACGCCAAGACGTAAAAAAACTCCGCTTCACATCGATTGAAGCGCAGTGTCCAGCAGCACGGTAGGTTGGGCAAACGCTTCATCAGCCCAACATCTCCGAACATCCACCAATATCAACCGCCGCTGGTTTATCAAGCGCCGAGCGTTGGGCAGGTAAAGCGTTTTCCCAACCTACAAAATCAGTTTGCCGGCTGCCAAAAAAATG